>JAFGHE010000163.1 GCA_016930295.1 Sedimentisphaerales bacterium | reverse complement strand
GGCCACCCAGGGCACCCATCAATTCTTTTCGGAACAGGGTATTGCCAGCGAACCTATACTAAAAATGTATGAAGGACGACCCAGTATCGTTGACGAAATGAAAAGCGAAAAAATTCAACTGGTCGTTAATACGCCCATCGGAAAACTAAGCAAACATGACGACTCCTATATCCGTAAAACAGCCATTAAATACAATATCCCCTATATCACTACCCTGGCCGCAGCCCGCGCCACCGTCAAAGGCATAGCCGCCATGCAAAAAGGCGGCGTTTATGTCAAATCGCTGCAGAATTACCATGCGGATATCAAGTAAATCACTCATACGAAACGATTGCAGCATATAGGTGGACTAAAAACCCCTTAAAATCCATAGACAGTCTGAATCTAAAGTCCTATAATATCAGGTGGTTACACAAAATATCTGCTAAATGCCATTCAGTTTATAAAATCCTTCCCTTTACCTGATAATTATGGTAAAATCATATCTTATCTCGTCTGGCATATTTGTTAATCCAAAAAACATCTGTCAGCAAAGGACAACTTAATCATTCATTACCATATACTGTTACCTGGAGGAACTACGCATGGAAAGATATAACATCTGGAAAAACGGTTTTATCTTTTTAATTTGTGTGTGGTTGCCATTCTTGACATTACCACTGGCAGCGGACCCCTGGCTCGGTAATGGCTCCGATGACAATCCCTACCAGATTGCCGATGCCAATGATCTGGCCACGCTGGCCGACGATGCCAATTTTTACGGGGACAATTTTATTCTGACCGCTGATATTGACCTGGCCGGCAAAGACGGCTTGGATTATATCATCGCACCGGACCTCGCTGGTTCCGGTGCCGGCCCCTATTTCTCTGGTACCTTTGACGGGAATTACCATGTAATAAAGAATCTGACGATTAATACCCTTGGTTCAAACTATGACTTCCTGGGATTATTCGGCATAATAGGTTCTGAGGGAATGATACAATATCTGGGAGTGGAAAGTACGGTAATCACCGGAGGGGACTCATCAGACAGAATAGGAATCCTGGCCGGCGGTAATCTCGGCACTATTTCTAAATGCTATGCCACCGGTGTAGTTACCGGCGGACTAGGCAGCCAGGATCTCGGAGGCTTGGTGGGTTACAATGTTACGGCAATTAACTGCTATGCCGATGTACTGGTTACGGGTGGCGCCAGCTCAACCAATGTGGGCGGTTTTGCAGGGTCAACCTATTTTACGACTAATTGTTACGCCAGTGGTATGGTTTCGGGCGGAACATCTGTGGGTGGTTTTGCCGGCAGCGCTCTGTATGCGCCTGGAATTCAGTACTGTTATTTCCTCCATCCCCTGGACGGTGGCGGACCGGATAACGGTGTCGGGATTGTACTGACTGAAGAGGAAATGGAGGATCAGACAAACTTTTTCAGTTGGGATTTCTTCGGCGAGGTAACCAACGGCATCGAGGAAATCTGGACTATGGACAATTTTCCCATATTAGCCTGGCAGGTCCCGGTGGGTATGAAGGAACTGGCCCTGCTTTCCCAGTACTGGCTGATAAGCCCCTGCTCTGACGGTGAACTGTGTCAAATCGTGGACTGGTATATGGATGGAACCATTGATATAAATGACCTGAACCAGTTGGCGCTGAGCTGGCTCGCCCCGGTCGTTACCGTCAATACTCTGGAGCCGGGCGATGATTTCGAAACCGGCGATTTCAGCTATATGCCCTGGATCATGGGCGGCGATGCCGACTGGACTATCGATACTATTGATCCTTATCAGGGAAGCTACTGCGCTAAATCCGGTACTATCGGTGACAGCCAGACCTCAACCATGGAATTTACTGTCGATACGACCGGCTACTATGGCATCGGCTTCTATATGAAGACATCCACAGAAGCAAACGACAAGTTACGATTCTATGATAATGGTGATCCCCACGGCCTGTTTAACGGCTCCGGAGAACTGGATTGGGACTATTTCTTCTTTTCCGTCACCTCCGGCACGCATACCTTCAAGTGGGCCTACGAGAAAGACGGCAGCGGCAGTTCCGGTTCTGATTGCGTCTGGATCGACAAAATCGAGTTTATAGCCTATTAACCGGAAATTCATCCTGTTACTATGGACTTAAGGTTACGCTTATGTATCTACTCATACCATCTGAATCTCGGCATTATTTACCGGCTTTACTGCTTATGCTGGTGCTCATTAGCTTCCTTCACGCTGATACCTATTATGTGAATCCGGGTGAATCGATTCAAAACACAATTATTACCGCCTCTTCCGGTGACACCATTCAGGTCGCCCCGGGAACCTATCAGGAAAATATCTCACTGAAAAGCGGTGTCTCCCTGATCGGCGCCGGCGCCGATGTCACCGTCATCGATGGCGGGAGAAATAATCATGTCATCAGCGCCATAAACTGTGATTCGAGCACTGTACTCTTTGGCTTTACGATTACTAATGGGTTAGACGTAAAGGGTGGAGGTATCTATATAAAGAATAGTACCATGACAATTCTCAACTGTGTATTCAGTTACAATGAGGCCCGGGAGGACGGCGGCGGCATCTATCAGGAAGACCAAAGCGCCACAACTATTATTAACTGTCTCTTCAGCACTAATCTAGCCACGGCAACCGATGACAGCAATGGCGCCGGAATGTATAATCTAAACAGCAGCCCGCAAATTACCGACTGTACCTTCAGCGGTAACACCGCTAAACGTATGGGCGGAGGAATGTTCAATGATGATAACAGCTTTCCTACCATTACCAACTGCTCATTTTTAGGCAACTCCTGTGAAACCAGCGGTGGTGGCATGCATAACCTGTTTGGCGAACCCATGCTTTATAACTGCCGGTTTAACTATAATTCTTCCCAACGGGGAGGCGCCCTGTCCAACATGCGGAGCAATCCAGAACTGGTCAATTGTACCTTCACTCTAAATAGTGCCACCCATAGCGGCGGCGGACTCTTTAACGATACCCTCAGCAATCCCTATATCACCAATTGCATCCTTTCGAATAATTCTGCCGATACCGACAATGAGATCAGCAACGATATGAGTACCCCGATAATACAGAACAGCCTGGTAGCCGGCTGTGGCGGCAGCGGGCCGGGCTGGATTGCTTCTTTTGGTACCGACGCAGACAACAATATCGATACCGACCCGTGTTTTGTCGCACCGTTGGCGGAAGATTTCCATCTTTCCGCTGATTCTCCCTGTATCGACCAGGGCGATGATACCGCCCTGCCGGCAGAGGTAACAACAGACCTGGACGGCAATCCCAGATTCATCGACGGCAATAACGATTTAATCCCCACCGTCGATATGGGCGCTTATGAATTTAAACAGGTATCGGTAATTTCTGGCCGTCACATTTTTTACAACAACTCTGATTTCGATGATCCCGTCGATTCGCTTGACGATAATGATGCCGTCGCTCCGGATAAAACCGCCCTGCTTCCCGGCCAAACCGCCAGCTTTGCCAATTACACCAGCTACAGCCGTGGCATTAACGGCATCATGATCGATATCGAAAACCTGACCGACGTGCCCGACTCAGACGACTTTATTTTCCGGATCGGAAACTCCGATGATCCGGAAACCTGGTCACCCGCACCGGAACCTTCAAGTATCACCGTCCATCCCGGCGAAGGAATAGACACCTCAGATCGCATCAAGATCATCTGGCCGGATAACACCATCGAGGGCTGCTGGCTCCAGATCGCGGTACCGGCAAATGCCCACACCGGCCTGGGCGAAGATGATATCTTCTATTTCGGTAACGCCATCGGAGATACCGGTGACAGTCTCATCAATGCCAATGTTAATGCTTTTGACACCGGCGGTGTACGTAATAATCCCCGCAACTTCCTGAACCCGGCCCCTATCGATAATCATTATGATTTCAACCGCGACCGGGACGTTAATGCCCTCGACTTCGGTATCGCACGAAATCACGCCACTAACTTTTTAACCGCATTAATATTAATCACTGCCCTGGAAAATTAAATCCTAAAATCCACGAGAGATTACTCATTCTTCCAGTTACAAGACATCGTGACACGAAGACCTGATGATACCTTAACGCCTTGAATCCAGACGGTTTAAATCATAATATCCCTTCATCTACTCCGGCATTACCGAATTAAAAATGAATTTAATTCTCTTGACAAGCGAATCCTGATTTATTAGAGTTACTGCTTAATTCGTGATATATCAAAAGGCTCAAATCCCTGATAGTGAAAAGGAGAGATTATATGGATAATATCACTATTCGCCCGGCCGGTTCTATCGGCCGGAACTTTATTCCCAGCGAATATCTTCCCCCTGAAAAAAACGAGTATTATCTTCGTAATACCCAGATATCACAGCAACCCTGGCGACACCTCAGCGCCGATGAACTGGAGCAGCTTGTTAAAAACGGCAACACTTCGGATAACTGGGATGAAATACTTGTCACGGACGAATTCGACCCGAAAATGATCAAAAATTCCGAATTTTTCGGCCTGGTCCGAATAGGCCGTATGCAAAATGTCATCCTCGAACATCACGACCTGCAAATACCTGCAGGCATCACCAACAGTTTAATTATCGCCTGTGATATCGGCGATGACGTGGCCATCCACGATGTACGCTATCTGGCCCACACCATCATCGGCAACCGGTGCATTTTAGCCAATATCGACGAAATGCACACAACCAACCACGCCAAGTTCGGCAACGGTATCTTAAAAGAAGGCGAACCGGAAAATGTCAGGACCTGGCTTGAACTCATGAACGAAACCGGTTCCCGAAGCGTACTCCCTTTTGACGGCATGATACCGGCCGATGCCTACCTCTGGGCCAAATACCGCGACGATAAACCCTTACTGGAAAAATTCAAGGAAATCACCCAGAATCAATTCGATCCCCGACGGGGCTATTACGGAACCATTGGTGACCAGTGTGTCATTAAAAACTCCCGTATCCTCAAGGATGTCAAAGTGGGCCCGCACTGCTATATCAAGGGAGCCAATAAACTCAAAAACCTGACTATAAACTCTTCCCCCGAAGAACCCAGCCAGATCGGCGAAGGCGTGGAACTGGTCAATGGGATTATTGGCTATGGCTGCCATATCTTCTATGGCTGCAAGGCAGTACGTTTCATCCTCGGAAATAATTCAAACCTCAAGTACGGTGCCCGACTGATCCATTCCTTTCTGGGCGCCAATTCAACCATCTCCTGCTGCGAAGTCCTCTATAACCTGATTTTCCCCGCCCACGAACAGCATCATAACAACTCCTTCCTTATCGCCTCCGTAGTCCTGGGACAAAGTAATACCGCCGCCGGCGCTACCATCGGTTCCAACCATAACTCCAGAGCCAATGATAACGAAATTCAGGCCGGCCGCGGTTTCTGGCCCGGACTCTGTTCCAGCGTCAAACATTCCTGCCGGTTCGCTTCCTTTACCCTCCTGGCCAAAGGGGATTACCCCGCCGAGATGGATATCCCTCTGCCCTTTTCACTCCTGAATAATAACGTCGCTCAGGATCAACTGGAAGTCATGCCGGCATTCTGGTGGCAGTATAATATGTATGCCCTGGCCAGAAACTCCTGGAAATTCCAGAACCGCGATAAACGCTGTATCAAGCTACAGAACATTGAATTTGATTCCCTGGCCCCGGATACCGCCGAAGAAATATTTCATGCCCTGCATTTATTGGAAATATGGACCGCCAAAGCCGCCCTGCGCCGCAAAGGTGATACCGGAGTAAAATCCGATGAAAAATGTGCCCGGATCGGACGGGAATTGCTCACCGGCCCGCCCGAACCGGTCAATCAACTCGAAGTCCTCGGCGAAAATATGGAAAAATCACGCAGAAAAGTCATGATTCTCAAAGCCCATAACAGCTACCATGCCTACCGGGATATGCTCCATTACTATGCGATTAAAAACCTGGTCGTCTATCTGCAAGCCAATCCCCAGGCCAACCTGACCTCCCTCCAGGAGGCATTAAAAGGCCCGCGTCAGCGCGACTGGATTAACCTGGGAGGACAACTCGTACCGACCGGCCATGTGGACCAGGTCAGAGCAGATATCGCCGCCGGCTCTCTGCCCACCTGGGATACGATTCATCAGCGATATGACGATCTGTGGCAAAACTACCCGCTCGAAAAACAAAAACACGCTCTCGCCACGCTTTGTGACCTCTATGGAGTAACCGAACTGAGCAAAAACCTCTGGCATGACGCGCTCCAGAAAGCCGTAACTATCCAGGAATTCATCCGGGATCAGGTCTATATCTCAAGAAAAAAGGATTTCGATAACCCCTTCCGGCAGGCTACCTATCGTAACATCGACGAAATGACCGCTGCCATTGGAACCATTGAAGATAACAGCTTCGTCAAACAGGTCCGAAACGAAACCGATCAATTCAGAGAAATTGTATCTGAAATTATCCGGCGAGGCTGACCGCTAAT
>JAFGHE010000162.1 GCA_016930295.1 Sedimentisphaerales bacterium | reverse complement strand
GACCGCGATCGCATCCACCAGGTCATTTTGAACCTTTTAAGCAATAGTATTAAATATACCCCTGCCGGCGGCAAAATAAACGTGACTGTCAAAAAAGGGACTAATGAATTGACTGTAGTTGTAGAGGATAACGGATACGGAATGACAAAGTCGCAACTGGAACACCTTTTCGATATGAGCCCCAAGCCGCACAACAAATCTGATGGCTTGGGTCTTGGCTTAATAATCTCTAAAAATATAGTAGAACTTCACGGCGGCAGAATGTTTGTTGAAAGTAAAAGAAATAGAGGAAGCACCTTTTCATTTACAATTCCATTATCGAAACAGGGGAGCAAAAAATGAAGGTATTAATAATTGAAGATGATAAAACAATTGCAGAGACCTTTACGCTGGCATGTAAAATTCGCTGGCCGGAACTCGATGTCGTTCATACGACCAAAGGTGAAGAGGGGATTCTGCTGGCGGAAACCGAATCTCCGGATGCCATTGTGCTTGACCTGGGGCTTCCGGATATTGATGGCTTGACTGTTTTGAAGGAAATACGCAGTTTTTCCGACGTGCCTATAATGGTGTCTACTGTCAGGTCCGGTGAAATAGATATTATTAAAGCCCATGAAAACGGCGCCGACACATATGTGGTAAAACCCTACAGCCAATTGGAATTCCTCGCCCGCTTAAAAGCACTTTTTAGAAAAAGCAAGAAAATCGATGAGTACGAGCCGATTACCAGAGGCGAGCTGCGGTTTGCCCCTTCAATGAGCAAACTGGTTTATAACGGCAGGGAAATCGACCTCACCAGAACCGAGGGGTTGATTCTCTATGAGTTGATGAAAAACGAGGATATTGTTTTAACAAGCACTCACCTGGCGGAGAAAATCTGGGGGGATTACTATAACAGTTCGGATGAAAATATCAGAAGTTATATCCTTAGATTACGCCGAAAAATAGAAGATGACCCGCGCCACCCGAAACTAATCAAAACCAAGGTAGGGCAGGGCTATTATTTCACTAATTCAGATACGGTAATTTAAATCGCCGGCATATTATATACATATATATATTGTATATTGCAGTTTTTTACAAGCTTATCGATGATTAATTTAATCGCAGCGAGAGGCGATTGTCTTTAATGTCCGCTTTTTGGCACACAACTTCTCCCCTTATCTACTAAAATAATCGGTTTGTGATACTTATTGCCGTATTGAACGATTACCGGTACTTTTTCCGGATAATTTATACCGTTTTTTCACATCATTTTCACAGTAAACGTTACATTTTGCAATTTTACCCGAAATGTTTCCATTTTCTATTAATTTAATGTCTGTAGTATTAAATAGAATTTTGTATTTATGATCAGTTTATTATATGAAAATAGTTATTGCGGATACAGACAATAATACTGTCGAGGATTTGTTTTCCCTATTAAAATCGCCCGGCCAGGATTGGGAAATAACCATAAGTAATTCGGGTAAACAATGTCTGGATATACTAAAAAAAAATGGTTGCACGGATGTGGTAGCGTTGGGTATGCAGCTTGTTGATATGCCGGGTTTGGATTTAATAAAAAAAATACGTGATGACTCTGATATTCCTATTGTTGTTCTATCAAATGAGAGGAATATCGATACTATGGTGTCGGCTTTCGATGCCGGAGCCAACGATTATGTTACAAAACCTTATAATGAGCAGATATTCCTTGCCCGCCTGAAGGCTTTGATGAGAAGAAGGGCATGGGACACGCAGGCAAGAGAAAAAAAGATAGCAAATCATACATAACGCTATATAAAATACAAAGCCTGATTTAATAGTTCGTAATATTTGGTTTTCAAAATTGAATATTGTTATATCTGATTTTTCCTGATTCATTTAGACAGTAATTTTGATTTATACGGCAGATTGATTCTCGATAGATAAAAAAGGGAGGTGATGCCTATATAGCAGATTATTATTACACAAGATTACATGAGTAGTAATCAATAAAAGGAGAAGGAATTGAAAGAAGAAAAAGAAAAGTTACCTGTAGATGAAACTAAAAAATCCGGCGAAGTTACGAGGAGAGATTTCCTTGTAGGCGCCGGTACTGTAGTAGTCGGTGGCGCTATCGGCGCCGGGTTGCTTTCTAGCTGCTCGGGTGAGACGGTTACAACCACCGTTAAAGAAACTATCACCAAAACAGTCCCGACGACTGTTACAGCAGCTGCCACCACAATTACAGATACCGTTACTACCACTGTGGGAGCGGGCGCAACAGTTACCGCAACCGCAACGAAGACAGTAACACAGCCCGGCGGCGGCGGTGTTTGGCCGGCAGATGAACCGGAAGAAACCACTCTTAAAGTCGGATGTTCCGACGGTAGAGCGCTTTCGGCTGTTGATACAAAGCATGGAAAAATCGTCAGAATCCGACCCCATCACTGGGATTGGAAATATACTGTTGACGAACTGAAACCGGGCAAATTGGAAGCCAGAGGCAAGACCTTCAATTTCACAATGAAGAGTCTTCAGAGCCACTATTTTGCCTGCTATAAGAAGAGAGTCTACTCACCCAACAGGATTATGTATCCGTTAAAGAGAGTCGACTGGGAGCCCGGTGGCGGAGACCCCAGCAACTACAATCCGCAGAATCGTGCCAAGAGTAAATTCAAGAGGGTTTCCTGGGATTATGCGTTGAACACGGTTGTCAGCGAAATCCAGAGAATGAACACTCAATATACACCCTGGGCTATTCTGACCTGTCAGGATATCCATGGCGAAACCAAGCAGATTCACGGCGGTTTCAACGGACATGGCTGCGGCGACCGTCTTCTGCGCCAGAACTTCGGCGGTTACACCCAGCAGATGAGAGACCCGGACAG
>JAFGHE010000161.1 GCA_016930295.1 Sedimentisphaerales bacterium | reverse complement strand
TTTTAACCACGGATTTCGCGGATTCCCCGGATTTTTTGTGTCCCGAAAAGTCTCAGCATCCCAGAATAAAACAGTGTCCCTAACTCCGCCTAACTCCGACTCCTAACTCCGACTTCCCAGAATAAAACAGTGTCCCTAACTCCGACTCCCTTGTCTTTCCCTTGTCTTTCTTGTAAACAGGAAATGTCAGTTAAAGCAAAATACGACTTGAGAACAATATCTATGTGTGGTATAGTGCAATTCTGACTACATTTGGAGACTGCTTGAAGCATCTTAGGACCGGAATACGGTTTTTTTGGAGAAATAATAATGAAGAAATTAGCGATAACCATGATTCTACTGTGCATTACCTCGGTCGTGGTCGAGGCATCGGAGTGGACCGGGACCTGGGGCTGCTCGATTTATTCAGACAGCCAACTGGATGCCGATATTGAAAACGCTACATTGCGTCAGGTTGTTCGAGTCTCGATTCCAGGAGATACAATCCGATTAAAATTTTCAAATTTATACGGAGCATCTTCACTGGTAATGCAGAAAGTGCATCTGGCCCAATCAACCGGCGGGCATTCAATTGATACAGGTACTGATATCGCTGTAACCTTTAGCGGAGGCGAGTCAGTCACCGTACCTGCCGGTGGTGCAGTGATATCTGATGCGATTGTTTATAATTTGTCTGCATTAACGAATATGGCTATTACGATCTATTTTGGCAGTGTCCCTACTACGATATCGGGACATGTCGGCTCACGAACCACATCCTATTACCAAAGTGGCGATGCCGTGACGGCTGCCAGTCTGACATCACCGTCTTCTTCAGTACGCTGGTATGTCATTGCCGGGATTGATGTTTATAGAGAGGACGATGCCCGGGCAGTTGTTGCTTATGGTGATTCCATTACGGATGGTTATGGCACCACGACAGATGCCCAAAACCGCTGGACAGACCATCTGGCGACTCGTTTGCAGGGAGTTACTGAAACAAGTGATGTTGGTGTGTTAAACCAGGGGATTGGCGCTACTACTGTCATTGGTTCAGGGCTCAGCAGACTACAGCGCGATGTCTTAGATCAGTCTGATGTCGGTTATCTCATCATTCTTTACGGTGTTAATGATATCTTATTTTCTAATCGTTCATCGTCAGAAATTATATCTGCCTACCAAGCAATCATTACAAATGCACATAATGATGGCATCCTTGTTTATGGCGGGACAATCCTGCCTTTTGGAGATTACGGTTCCTATACTGCCGCTCGTGAAACAGTCAGGCAGGAAGTCAATACCTGGATCAGAAATACAAACGCAGCGGCAGGGGGATTTGATGCTGTCATTGATTTTGATGCTGCATTAAGAGATCCTGGTGATCATACAAAACTTATCAGTTCCTACACAGTTGACGGATTACATCCAAATCCTGCAGGATACCAGGTGATGGCAGAAGCCATTAATCTCGGTCTATTTTCGCTTGACGAAACGCCTCCCGCGGCACCCACCGGTTTAACGGCAACCGCACAGAGTTATAAGAGGATCGACCTGGACTGGGACGATAACGGTGAATCCGATTTTTCGTATTACAATCTCAAGCGTTCCACAAACGCCGGAGGGCCTTATTCGCAAATTGCAAGCGTCACGGTCAGTTCCTACAGCGATACGGACCTGTCGGCTTCAACGGCATACTACTACGTCGTAACAGCTGTCGACACTTCCTACAACGAATCGGCCAATTCCGCCGAATCCCAGGCTACGACGCATGATCTGCCGGACGATACTGACCCGCCGACGCCGAATCCGGCAACCTGGTCTTCGGTTCCGTTGGCAGTTAGCGGTTCGGCGATCAGCATGACCGCTACGACGGGCAGCGATCTCTACGGTCCGGTGGAATACTCATTCGAGGAGACCTCCGGCAATCCCGGCGGAACCGACTCCGGCTGGCAGACCAGCAGTAGTTATACCGACACTGGATTGTCGCTAAGTACACAGTACACTTACCGCGTGCGAATGCGCGATGATCTGGGTAACATCGGCAGTTACTCGATCTCCAAATCTGCCATGACTATGGGTGGGTATGAGGAAAGCGGCGGTGTGCTGTCAATGGAAGCGGAAAACGGCTTAGTCGGCAGCCGTTGGCTTATAGGTACTGATGCCGCTGCCTCCAATGATGCGTATATTGAGATTGATCCTGCGTACAACTACACCGGCACTACTCCTGAATGTACAACAGCCGAATGTCTTGCGACGTATGACTTTAATATCTCGACCAATGGTAACTATGGGTTCTGGTTCCGGACACAATCCTACAGCGGTGATGATGATTCCTTCTTCTGGCGTATTGACAGCGGCAGCTGGATTTTTGAAAACAATCGATCCGGTTTCGGCTCATGGTTCTCTACGGATAATGCGCAGGTCGATAACCTCAGCACAGGCGCCCATGTTCTGGAAATCGGCTATCGCGAAAACGGCACCCGTCTGGATAAGTTCGTTATTCAGCTTGACAGTTTGACAGCGCCGAGCGATGACGGTCCTGCTGAAAGCAATCAGTCAATCAATATGGCCAATTGCCAACAGGCGCAGGATTTGGGCTACCGGCTGGAAGCGGATCTAAATGGCGATTGCAAGATTGAAATGCCGGATTTAATGCTGCTAATCGATCAGTGGCTGTCAACCAGTCCCGCGGCGGTCGCACCCAATTATTCTCCGGATCTGGTAGCCGATAATGAGATCAACCTGGCCGACTTTGCGGCTATAGCTGATCAGTGGTTAATCTGCAACGATCCAGAGACTGCAGGCTGCATCAATAATTGGTAGAAAGTGGGATACGCTAATTTCAGAAAATAGAGAAATATCATTTAAATTAAGATTTAATATTTTTTACAATTAACCAGTACATTTTTTGATAAGTGTTAGCCACGACAATTTAATCCATTCCCTTTGTCTTACCCTCTGGATTAGTGTGTACCAAGACACAAAGAAAAGTTTATTTCTTTCGCCCCGTTGGGGCTTAAAAGGGTAAAGGAACTTTTACCGTGGGCTTACGTCCACGGCTAAATACTGTCGTCCCTTCGGGACTAAACAGGTTAAGAACTATTTTTACATGGATAATATAATCATTGATTTTACTCCTGGAATTGAATAGAGTTCTCTTGCTCCAGCAGTTTTCTTTTATCACCTGTAGTTACCCATACATCGACGGTCGGGTCCTGCTGATCGGGCCAAGTGAAAGTCGTAACCGACCGGCCCGGTACAGGATAGATAAATGAACTCCCATTCCAATTGACCTGGAAGTTTCTGGCATCGGTTGCCCTGTTTAAGGCGAAAACAACAATCGATCCGTCCGTATTGACGAAAGCTACATTTTTAACAGGTGTTGCCGACGTGTCGTTTGAATCGATCCGTCGTGCTCCGGATTTAACATATTTACTGATGTGGCCTAATGCGTAAAAGGGTGAATTCCTTGTAATCGCCCTGGTATTACTGTCGATGGTGATGAGTCCAAAGCATGTCCAGCAGCCATTTTCGCCGGGTGTAATCGGACCGTTGTACAATTCATGCAAAGCCATATTCCACAATACCACACATTTTGCCCAGTTCCGAGTCGTGTCGATTATCAGATTTGCAGCATGGATGAGGCAGCCGTCAAAATCGCCTTCCGGATGTGCCCATTCACCGATTGCCCCTTCCGTAAAGTATGTTCCCTTGGCCGGATAAGCATTGTGGACCGTGGTCTGGGCTGAGACGTCCCCCCCGTAATGGTGCCACGCCACACCATCAATATAAGCCCGAGCCTGCGTATTACCCAGGACACTCAGGGGGAAACCGGTATTGTCCCAGTTGAAATCATAGATGACAATTTTAGCATCAATGCCTTCTGCCTGAAACCGCGGTCCCACTTTTTTGATAAGCTTTATCTGGTCGGATGCGCTCATGTTCAGGCTTGGATAACCGATTTCCAGGCCTGGTTCGTTCTGTAAAGTGACGGCATCGATGGTAATTCCCTCTGCTTCATACGCCTGAACATATTTAACAAAATATTCAGCATAGCTGTTGTAAATGGCATCCGTATCGATCAATTGTCCGCCGGGAAAATCGCTGTTGGTTTTCATCCAGGGCGGGGGGCTCCAGGGACTGCCCATGATCTTGATGTCGGGATTAAGCTCCATCGCTTTTTTCAGGACGGGGATGATATAATCCCGGTCCTGATCGATTGAAAAATAGGATAAGGGATAGTCTGTCGAGCCGGGTGGGACATCATCATAGCTGTAGTCCGGTTTACGACGCATATCCGATGTTCCCATTGGCTGGCGCAGGTAGCTTAAGCCGATTCCGGCGCCGGGATCAAACAATTCCTCCATCAAATCCAGGTAATCGGGCGTATATAAAAAATCGTGTACCAGCCATGCAGATGAATCAGTAAACGATGCGCCGAATCCATCCATTTCCTGGTAGAGCGAGGTTTCATCGATGTTCGCGACGACGGGATTGTCAAACCAAAGCCATGATTCGGCGAACAGACTAAAGTCATCCAGGTCGATATTGCCATCTTCATCCAAGTCACAGATCGGGTCATACCCGTCCAGCCCTGAACTTGTCAGCCACCCGTAAGATAATTTTACCATATCGAGATTATTGACGGTTTTGTCATAGTTAAAATCCGGATCTGGGCCTGGAACGACAACAGAAGCATCGTCAAATATTGGTGAGCCGAGATCGCCGCGGACACAGAAGTTGGCAGTCGCCGCACCTGCAGGAGCCGGTCTGGTAGTCATCGTAAACTTTGCCCATACATTGGGATTGGGTATGGAGCCCGTGAAAATGTCATAGGTATCGGTCAAGATGATAGTACCACTGGCATTCTTGAAATCGACTAACATGGAAGCTTCCGGATTCGGATGCCAGCCTTCGGTTCGGGCCCACACGCTGAACGAGTATGAAGTGCCCTCTGTGACGATAATATTCTGACCCCATAATCCAAATTCATTGGAACTGCCGCTTCCGGCGACCAGGTATTTGGTACCACTGTGGGCTGGAATACCGCTTAGAGCATCATATTTCCAGGCAGCCCAGCCCCAGCTATCGGACCATTTAAACCAGCTATAAGGCGTTTTCCCCTCGTCCCAGGGATTTTCGATGTCGCCGTTCTCAAATCCCCCGTTCAGCAGCAATTCAGGGGGTGTTTCGGCGATTGCGGATAAGCTGACCGAGCATAAAATAAAAACAGAAAGGCTTCGGAACAGAAGTTTAGCCCGCATCACTTTTCCTTCCAGGTTTTGAAAACAAATACATTACGTTAAAAATAATAATAACTAGCAACCGGTTTCCTTTAGGTATAATAACAAATTTTCCGGGGTAAGTCAAGGGCATAACAGCCAGACATTTGACGGGCGGCAAGTATATCTCTTCTTCCAGTTCTTTATCGTTGCAGCAACGCCTGAATCTGTGTCGTCAGTTTTACCATTATTAATGACATCCCTGGTTGCTTATACACCTATTTTAATTATAGAATACCAGGGCGCAGGTTACCTATTTTAACATTCGAGAATTTTTTGTGATTTTCCTTTAAAAGAAAACGGTGAATCCTTATAATACAATAGAAACCGATTGTTATATTAATATAATTACATTTACCCCCCAAGGCCCCTTGAATTAAATGGGCTAATATGTTAGAATTGTATTTGGGAGGAAGAGAGGAGAAGGTTTATGGCGTACAGGAGAGGATATATGAGAAATACATGGATAGTAATTTTTACCTTGTCGTTTTCAGTTTTTGCCGGCGCTCAAAATCTTCTTTTCAACGGGGATTTTGAAAGCGGGACCATTAAAGGTCATTTCGCCAATGGGTATCCCGATGGTTGGCAAGGATGGAATGAAAATGGCTGGCATCACTCTGATTCCGGCTACACGCGCGACAGTTATGGCATTGCTATATGGGCAAACGACACAGGCTGCATCCAGGTTGTTAATGCTTCGGAGGGGGAGCAATTCGATGTTTCCGGCGAGATGATCTATCATACGACAGAAGTTCTTAACAATAAAAATGCCATATTAGAGATTGAGTTTTGGGATGGTCCTGATCCGACAGGCTCGCTATTGGCAGAAACTCAGGTTGGAGTCCTGACGCCGGCTCATTCAGCCGGTACCTGGTACACGTTTTCGGATACCGTAACGGCGCCATCAGGCACAACGGAAGCTCGGATTATTTGCCAGACAATATCTACGGGCGGCACATCCACCGGCAAGGCCTATTGGGATAATATTTCCCTGGAATCCGAAAATAGAATTAACAGTCCCGATTACGATAACAATCTTAAGGTCGATCTGCTCGACTTCGCAAAATTGGCGGGCGTGTGGTATCAGACTTCCAGTCTATATAATTTAGCCGGGCCGGATGTAATCGACCTGGAGGATCTTGAGGTATTTTTGAGTGCATGGAGTCCTTCGGTGGATCCCTATCCGGGTTATGAACTTGTCTGGTCGGATGAATTTGACGCACCCGGTATCGATACGAGCAACTGGAACTGGGAGATCGGCGACTGGGGATGGGGTAATAATGAATGGCAATACTATACAAATCATTCGGATAATTCCTATATTTCTGATGGAAATCTCGTAATTGTAGCGAGGAAGGACCATCTGGGGCATGATTATACGTCGGCACGAATGACGACCCAGAACAAGAGAAGCTTTATGTACGGCAGGCTGGAAGCCAGAATCAAGCTTCCTGCGGGCGGGCAGGGCATCTGGCCGGCCTTCTGGATGCTGGGAAACAACATTAGCACGATCGGCTGGCCGGAATGCGGTGAGACTGATATTCTGGAAGTCGTCAATGATTTTACTAATGTGTATGCAGCGCTCCATTATGGAAGCAGCGATCCGTATATACACGACAGTAACGGTGGATCCTATAATCCCGGGTTGGACGTTTCTGACGATTATCACATCTATGCCATTGAGTGGGAACCGACGGTTATACGATGGTATTTTGATGATGTCAACTATTATTCGACGTCCAGCTGGTGGGCCAACAGTGCGTATCCGGCGCCCTTTAATCAGGGATTCTTCTTTATCCTGAATATAGCGGTCGGCGGAAACTGGCCGGGCTATCCGGATGAATCTACACCTTTCCCGCAATATATGCATGTAGACTATGTACGTGTGTATCAATTGGAGCCTTAACGGCAGGGTCAATGGTACGATGCGGCCATGAAACGATTCGGATGTCGATAAGGTGCTGTGGCCGGTTCCCAACTAACCCAAGTCAAATTTTCTTAATCCGTTTTTTTCTTAGCCACAGAGGACACAGAGGTCTCAGAGGAATTAAGTACTTTTTCACAAAGTGGTTATGTTTATATCTGTCACCTTGCAGGTTTTTTATTAAAGAACAGTGTGTTATTTTGGACTTTATGCATATTTTCTTTAATGACAATATATTAAATTATATTTTAATAAGAGGTATGAAATATCCGGATTAAGTGATTAATTTTTTTTGAAAACCGGCGCTTTTAACTTTTCTAATACAGCACTTTTGTCTCCATGGTGGGTTTTAACGATGGGATTTGCGCCGCGTGTCAGACCATCAAAGGCGCCTGCATCCACCAGGTCCCAGAGTGCAAACTTGGCCTTTCCGTCAACGGTCAGGAGGCCGAAATGACCTTCTGAACCCTCAGTGCCATTGCTTTTCCAGGGTTCGTCGAAGGCTTCAAAATAAAAACAGGTCAGGTTGTTCCGGGCAGTCCACTTCTTCACTGCATCATAAAACAACTTTGCATTGTATTCACTGGCCGCACAGGTTCCATCATCTCCATAATGTGAATTGTCCAGACTGGCCCAGCCCGTCTCGCCTATATGGATTTCTTTCTGGATACTATTTTCTTTCAAATAACGTTTGACGGCTTCATACTGGGGGATTTGCTGAGCAAGGGCCCTGTTGATCGACCGGGCCGCCTGCTCGGTGACTGACAAGTCGGCATCTTCCGGCTGTACACCCCATTTAAATGCGTGGTCATAATACGTATCATGGAAGGCATAGGTATGCAGGGAAATAAAATCGATTTGTTTCAGCAATTCCAGCAGGTCTTCATTGTGATACCTTTCTTCGCCCCCCAAAGCAGCCCAGTTATCCGAGGTGGTGACCAGTGTTTTGGCCGGCATTTTGCCGGTTGTTCTTGCTTCTTTGAGATAATTGACCCACTTGAGGATGACGCACGGCGATACAAAATGTGCCTGCCAGGTAACCATGGCTTCATTGCCGACAGCGATGATTTTCACGATATCGGGGTATTGGCTTGCCAGTTGAATGGCCCCCTCGATTTCCGCCTTATTCCATTCGAGATCTTCGACGCTGTGATCCGTCCCTTCCTGGAAGGCGTTCCGGCACTGGATCCACGCTCCCAGCATGACATACATTTCGAAATCCGGGTCAGCTTGTTTGAGTTCCCGGATGGCCTTGAGAATTCTTTCAGACTGTGGAAACTCGACAGTGTTATAGGTTCTAAGCAGTTTGATTCCCAGGGCGGAAAGGATTCTGAGGTCTTCTTTGATATTTTCCGGGCTTGGGGAGTTATCAACCGTTCGGGGATAGGTACGATCACCTGAATATGAAATCGCCGGATAATTGTTGTTTCCCAGCAGCATCTGGCCATTTTCGAGTATGATGTTGGGATAGCCGTGGTGTGAGGGGTCTTTTGCCGTTTCGAAAGGAGAGACAGATTTCGAGCAGCCCATAGCCGCCATGCAAATCAACAGAGACAGTAGTTGGCGCTTATTAAAAAAAAGATTCATGTTCATCGAGTCACCTTTCCTTGAAAATATGAATGATTATTCTGCTTGAATGTTTCTTACGCTCTGCCTGCAAATCGGATTTGCCCAGGTGCCTCTTTGGATTATCTTTTGTTGATACAGGCGTTTTTCGAATTGGCCGTATTGGATCGTTAGCCCCGCGGATATCGTCAAGAGTTCGGCCTCGGCCGGTATGGAGAAGCTGTCATAGATTGTTTGTGGATTGGCGGTAAGGATTGTTGTTTCAGCTTGACCCCAGGTGTGCGGATAAAAGGAGTAATCGACCTGACTGTCTTTGATGGTAAAGCTCGACGCGTTGTCGATGGTGATCTGGATCAAACAGGTCGAAGAATCATTCAGGTCTTCAAGTGGTACGCTTAAAGTGAAGTCCGGCAGGGGGGGGGCGGCTTGAGCGTACAGCAAGCAGATGCTCTCGGTTTTGATGACGGCATCTGCCTGATCGAGGAACTCAAACTGCAACTCAACATCTTTGATGGTTTCGGCAATGCTGAGTGTCAGACTATCCTTAATATAGCTTTTGCCGTTTGTCGGTTTTTCAAGAATGGTTACGGCGTCCTTTTTAATGCGAAAAGCCTTTACATCACTATGCGGGAAGAATTCCAACGGGACATCCGCATTATATATCTGTCCATTTCTCGGTGAGGTAATGATGCAGGCGTTGTACTCTTTGAATGCATCCCAGACCGGCCGGGCCGTCCCATCGGGATCGGATGTTTCGTCTACGATGCCGAAAAGCCCAAACCACTCTTCCGGCTCATCCTCGTGCGTGTCGGCATCATTCGGTATTTCAGCATTTTTCCACCAGCCGTCCAGGTAGTTAAACACACATCCACCCTGAGCATTTCCGTCGATGAGGCTTCGATACATATAAAGATCGCCTTCCCGTTGTTGGGTTAATGTGTTTCCCCCATAGCCATAGTTGCCGGGCCCGGATGGGGAAACGGACAGACCGTACTCGGTGATAATGAGCGGATTGTTCGGTGAAGCATTTTTCAGTTCTTCCGCGTATCCCGCGTATTTGAGAGAGTGTCTTACAGGAACAGGGTCGTACATATACAGGTTATAGGTCGAGACATCGAAGGAGTTCATATTTATGAAATCACCCCATCCCGTATTGGCAAAAGCAACCGGTACACCGGGGTGCTCAGAATGGATAATGGTTTTCAGGCGGTCCCACAGGGCTGCCGTTTCCGCGGCGCCGGCGGCCGAGATATCCTCCGGTTTGGGCTCGTTCATGATCAGGTAGGTGATGATCGAATCATAATTTTTTGAATAAGCCAGCGTATTTCTGACATCATTTTCTGCGGTCAAGACAAAAGGGGGATCACCAAAATCGCCGGCCGCATCGACCCATATACTGAAAATAATTTTCAGCCCCATTGAATCGATCAACTCCAGTTCCTGCTCTGTCAGTTGTGCCCATGTCCGGATGGTATTGAATCTGCCGTCAATAATCCGGTTCATGTCCATCGTGATCACTTCCGGCTCAAATATCCGGTCCCAGGGATATTGGCCGGGGCGGGTACCGGCTTCATACCCGATTCCTTTGACGAAAAATTTTTCATTATCGATATAAAGCCATCCGTCTTTCACCTGAAGCCCTGTGTTTCCTTCCAGCCAGTGCTTGGCCAGCATTTGCAGGTCTGATTCCGTATAGGTGTTCAGCCATTCTTCACCCATTGCGGCCAGATCCAAAAGGTCGGCCTGGCCATCATCGTTGATATCCCCCGGCAGTATATCATGGTATAGGACATAGTCAGGTATTAAAGTTTTTGCAATCCCAGGGCCGCCATAGCTGACAGTCAGTTCCTGGAGGCCGTTATTTTCAAAATAATTCACGGCAACAGCGTGTTTGCCAGCGTCGAGTTCAATCGTACCAGAAGCTTCAGCCGAGGAGTGCGTGCCGTTGTTATCAACGACAAGGTTGCTGCCGATATAAAGTTCGCTGCCATCATCAGAAAGGGTATAGAAGGTGTAGGTTCCTTTTGTCGTAATGTCAATATAACCATTGAATGAATAAGCAAAGTAATCGGCTGCCGGGGCATCCGTGATATCGAAATTACTGATGAATCCTTTTTGATTTGGCTCAAGGATTTCAAATTCCGGAAATTGGGTCCACTGGCCGATGACGTTTTTATATCTTAAACCCTGTTCAGTATAAGCGGGATTATCGGCAGGACGGTACAGGGGCATATCAACGACCGTTTGGATGTTGTCCAGATAAAAAGTGCCGCTGCTGACTGACATGTAATCCAGCACAAACGCCTGTATCTCTGTTAATCCCGTTTGGTTGTTAGCGGAAATATCGATGGCCAGTGTGTGCCATTGGTTCGCAGCCGGCGGTATGGATATTGCCGGGTACCAGTTGGGAGTCCAGGAACTATCCCAAATCCCTATAACGCCGTTGGGAGAACCTGTAAACAAATCCGTTGTTGTGAAGATATCGATAAGCAGCCAGTTGTAGCCGGCCAGATCGAAGTTCAGGCCGGAGTGTTTGATCTCAACTTTGCCGTCCGGCTGGTCGGACCAGGTGCACTTTAAGACATTGGTACCTTCGGTTGCTTCCGGCGCTCCGGCAATGCCGCCCGGCACGATTGCCGGTGTAACTTCCCAGGAGGTGACAGCCAGCGGGGGAGTTTCCGATGGTTCATAACTCACGATAAGTTCTGCGTTGACAAGAGTGTTAAAAGGAAACGTCATCAGTAAAACGTAAAAAATGACATGGAAAACATTAAACCCTGATATTTTTATATATCTTCTCATCGCTAATATTATATCAACTTCTGCTATTCATATCAAGCAAATATAAACACGCGATGGCCGCCTGCTCGACAAACTGCAACAACTTGCCATGATTCAACTTATAAACAATGTCTCCATTCTTATGGAACCGAAATAAAGCGGGTCATCGCGTAAGACTTGACAAAATTATTAAATATATTACAATAGCAATCGGTTTCTATTGATTATTAGATTTGATTCATAATGGAGACAAAGATGAATACTAAAACAGTTTTGGCTATTTTCGTTCTTTTGGTATGCGTGCAATCCGGATGTCAGGCAATATGGAATACAACATTGAACCGGGTGAATTCAAAGTCTGGATTGGACCAAATTCAGTAGGAGTCCTGGAAGGTGGTTTAGAGCTTTTTTAAGAAGCTCAAATAGCTGATAAAGACACTTCATTGGAGATGTTTATGAAAACAAGAAGGCTATTTTTATTAATATTTATCCTGTGGATTCAGGTTGCCGGCTCAATTATCTGGGCTGAAGAAAATCAACAGGCAGAAGCAGCCGCCCAAAAAACCGAGCCGTCAATTGTCACAATACAGGAAGCCGGCGGACGATATGAGTTGACACGGAACGGACGGCCGTTTTTTATCAATGGCGCCGGCGGCAGCAGGCATCTGGATGAACTGGTTAAAGCCGGTGGTAATTCAATTCGAACATGGAGTAGTTCAAAAGAAGTCTTGGACAAGGCCTATCAAAAAGATCTGATGGTATGTATAGGGCTTAGCATGCAAAAGCCAAGACATGGAGCGAACTACCAGGATATAACAATGCTCAAGGAGCAAAGAGATCGCATTTATAATAAAGTAATAGAATTAAAAGATCATCCGGCGGTCCTGATGTGGGGAATTGGCAATGAAGTCGAACACCAAACCAGCCGGGACATCAGCATTCAGGTATGGAAAGAAATTGAAACAATTGCCAAGATGATCAAGGAAATTGACTCGAACCATCCGGTCATAACCGTGATTGCAGGCGCGGGCCGGAAACTGGAGGATATTAAACAATATTGCCCAACGCTGGATGCGATCGGCATCAACACCTACGGAAAGCTGGAACAGGTACCCGTCCGAATTAAGCAGTATGGTTGGCAAAAGCCTTATTTGATTACGGAATTTGGACCACGCGGCTGGTGGGAAGTGCCAAAAACCACCTGGGGGCTCCCGATTGAAGATACAAGTACTGAAAAAGCACAATTTTACTACACGGCCTATAAAGCAGGTATTGACAATAAACCAAACTGTCTGGGCTCCTATGTTTTTTTCTGGGGCAATAAACAGGAAAAAACCCATACCTGGTTTAACATGTTTTTGCCTGACGGCAGTCCTACAGAGATGGTCGATACGATGACACTGCTGTGGACGGGCCAATGGCCTGAGAACAGGGCTCCCAGAATCGGTAGTAAAAAGATCTATACGGCAAGCGGTGACCAACCTCATATTTACCAAACTTCCAGCAAAGTCACATTTCGAGTTCAGGCTCAAGATCCTGAGGGTGATGATTTAAGCATTAAATGGGATCTTCGCAGGGACGAATCAGATAATCCAGCCACGGGCGGCGACTGGGAGAAAAGGATACCGCCAATTGCGGGAGCGGTACTTTCATCAGAATCGGATAAAGCCGTTATTATGATGCCCGCCAAAGCAGGGAATTATCGAATCTTCACTAATGTTTTCGATCCGGCAGGAAAAGCAGCTACAGTCAATCTGCCTATAAAAGTAACCGGTTTAACTAATAAGGATAAATAATGCAGAAGTATATACATCTTTTAACGATCTTGTTGCTTGTGATAATAATTAGCGGAACTGCGGCGGCGGTTGATATTGAAGCACTCATAGCCAGTATGACCCTGGATGAGAAAATCGGGCAGATGACCCAGGCAGAACGATCTGACGCTACCCCGGATGATGTTCGAGACTATTATCTGGGATCGATTTTGAGCGGCGGCGGTTCTCATCCGGCTTCAAATACGCCCACGGGCTGGGCAGATATGCATGATGATTATCAAATCGCTGCCCTGAGTACCCGTTTGGGAATCCCCATGATTTATGGCATTGATGCTGTTCACGGGCACAGCAATGTCGTGGGTGCGACTATATTTCCTCATAATATCGGCCTGGGCGCCACGCGCGACCCGAACCTGATTGAAGAAATCGGGCGAATAACCGCATTGGAAGTAGCCTGTACGGGGCTGGAATGGACATTTGCTCCCTGCGTGGCGGTGCCCAGAGATGAACGATGGGGCAGGACCTATGAGGGATTTGGAGAAGCCCCTGAATTGCAGACATTGCTGGCCGGCCGCTATGTTAAAGGCCTGCAGGGGACAACGATGGGTGGTGAAAATATCATCGCCTGCGCCAAACACTTTGCCGGTGATGGGGGTACCAGCGGCGGTGTGGACCAGGGCAACACAGTCTGTGACGAAGCGACCCTGCGAAATATCCATATGCAGGGCTATCTTGCGGCGATCGATAATGAGGTGGGGACGATCATGCCCTCTTACAGCAGCTGGAATGGCGTCAAGATGCATGAGAACACCACCCTGTTAACCGATGTTCTCAAAACAGAGTTTGGTTTTGACGGGTTTCTGATTTCGGACTGGAATGCCGTCGATCAGCTTTCGGGCGCCACCTTTCAAGACAAAATCACATTAATGGTCAATGCCGGTGTGGATATGGGGATGCAGCCATATAACTGGAGGGACTGGATAACCGCCCTGAAAGATGCTGTCAACAGCGGTGATGTAAGCATGGCACGGATCGACGATGCGGTCAGGCGAATATTGCGGATCAAGGACAGATCCGGTTTATTTGATGACCCCTTCGCTGACCGGACGCTGGTTGATAGCGGGGCACTGGGAAGTGCCGCACACCGAACGGTGGCTCGGGAAGCAGTAAGGAAATCGCTTGTTTTACTGAAGAACGACGGTGTTCTGCCCATTTCCAAGGCCGGTAATGTCTTTGTGGCAGGCAAGTGTGCGAATAATATAGGATATCAGTGTGGTGGTTGGACTATAAGCTGGCAGGGAGGAGACGGTAATATAACACCCGGCACTACAATTGTCGAAGGCATTCAAGACGCGGTAGTCGCAGGCGGAGGTTCAGTAACATTTAGTCCAAACGGGACCGGTTCGGCAGGTCATGATGTCGCGATTGTAGTCATCGGGGAAACACCTTATGCCGAAGGCGGAGGTGATGATGGCAGTTTAACTCTTGATTCGATTGATATTACCTGCCTTAGCGAAATTTCCGATATCCCTACCGTCGTCGTATTGATTTCGGGGCGTCCGCTGATAATCAGCGATTATATATCCGATTGGAACGGATTAGTGGCGGCCTGGCTGCCCGGAACAGAAGGCAACGGAATTGCTGACGTTTTATTTGGCGATTATGATTTTACCGGAAAGTTACCGCATAGCTGGCCCAGAAATGTCACCCAGATTCCCATCAATATCGGTGACAGCTCTTACGATCCGTTATTTGAATACGGATTCGGTTTGGACTATACCACGATTGCTCCGACAGTATTCATCACCAATCCGGTTGATGAGGCTTATTTACCTGTCGGTGATATCGTCATCGACGTAACAGCGTCTGATAGTGACGGTTCAATAGCAACTGTAGAGTTTTATGAAGGTTTGAATTATTTAGGTGAAGACACAACTGCGCCATACAGTTTTACCTGGATTTCTGTGCCTGACGGTTGTTATACGATTACCGCCGAGGCTGTCGATGATGTCGGGGTATCAAGTACAGATACGATTAATATTACCGTCGGCAGCGGATGTGACGATCAGTCGCCGTTTTATGGCAGCCCCTCGGCGATACCCGGAAAAATCGAGGCGGAAGACTTTGACACCGGGGGAGAAGGCGCCGCTTATCATGACAATGACACCGGCAATAACGGCGGGCAATATCGCACGGAAGACGTTGATATAGAAAACTGCACAGATACAGGAGGCGGGTACAACGTGGGATGGATGTCAAATAACGAGTGGACCGAATATACGATTGATGTTGCGGCGACAGGAATCTATACCATAGACATTCGCGTTGCTTCAAAGGCGACCGGCGGGAATTTCCATATCGAATTTAACGGAACAGACAAAACCGGCACTATCAATGTCCCGATCACGGGCGGATGGCAGAGTTGGACGACGGTTTCCGCAACAGCCGTTTTATCGGCAGGTATCCAGGTCATGAGATTTGCCAATGCGGACAGCGGCGATGAATATAATATCAATTACTTCGATATTTCTGTAGAGGTGCTCGCCCCGGTCTGTGATTATGACGACAATGGTTTCTTTGACTTGCCCGACCTTGTGTTAATGTGTCAAAACTGGCTGTCTTCAGGGCCCCACGGCGATGCCGATCTTAACGGCACGGTGGACCTGGTTGATTTTGGAGAGTGTTCCGGTTTCTGGGCTCCCTGACTCTACATAGAAAACTCACAAGACGGACTTGATTTAATGGTTCGTAATCTTGATATTTCGGAATCTTGCCGTAGTAAGCGTCCGGTTGTCATGGCTTATGCAGAACAGGCCGGCATAAACATCCGTTTTTAGGTTCTCAAATTCTACCGAGTCGAATTTGTCCCACGCGCCTCCGCCGCAGGCATAGTATCGCTCGATCACATTGCCTTTTCGGACAATTTTTAATTGGATTCCCGGCAATTCCGGGCCCATTATGATTTTGGTCCACACATTGTCTCCCGTGACCGGTCTTACTCCAAATTCTACACTGCCGTCCGGAAAAATGTTGGCAGTAGCAAAAGCGGCGTCTTTGTCCAGATCCTGCCGGATCATAATACCGGCTTTGGCATACATATTTGTGAAGGTCAGATGGTCTACGGTTGCTGTCAATGTGAAGTCACCTGTGAGGTGTTTATAGACAAACCGGAACTGATCTTCAGTGCCATAGACATCGCTGCCGGCGGCATATAGTTCGATGGCGTCGTCTGACACCGCTTTCTGCCCGCCCGGTAGTGGATGGTTGATGTCAGCGGCTGTCCATCCTTTTAGTTCATCTACCGCCGGAGCGGTGGTCATCGTATTTTTCTCGATAGTGGCAATGGGTCCCGGAGAGTCTTTTGCTGTCAGGGCCACACGAAGAGGTTCATTAATTTCGTATTCGACGGTCGAAAATGATTTGAACCAGTCTTCGATCCGGTCTTTATCGGCGGTGTTGAAATCAACCGCCGGCAAAGGGGTTTTGTTCGTTACGATCCACCAGGCCCCTGTTTTTTGATGGCCGGTATTGGTGATCAGCCACCAACCGCCGGTATTTTTTTTGCCCGGGCTGGTGATGAGTTTATAGCTCCACATGGTTGCTGCCCAGCCATGCTTTGCGAATGCATCGTAGTGTCGGCGCATCATTTCTGCACCGCCTGCGGCATTAAACACGACGTTAAACTCGGTGACGAGAAATGGAATGTTCAGGGATTGAAGCCTGGGCCGGAGTTCATCGTCCAGTGACTGTAGAAAATCTTTGTGGGTCTGGGGAGAAATTGGTCCGCCGCCGAACAGGCCCGGATAAAAATTCTGTGAAAAACCGACGTGGGTCCAACCATGATCTTTCGGATCGCCGTAATGGTCAAAGCCGGTAAAATGGGCGGAAGCGATGATGACGTGTTTGTCGTCGTGTTTACGGATTGCCCGGTAAAGAATGTCAAACAGCTCGGTTTGCTGTTCGATGGTTCCGCCCCACGGTTCATTGATCGGCTGATAGGCGGCGATGGCCGGGCAATCATGGTATCGTTGTGCAATCTGTTCCCATAACCATGCGGTTCTTTTCCAGTACGTTCGGTCATCCCACAGCTTGTTCCAGTTCTTCCTGCCTGAATGATCGAAAAGGTTCTGACAGCCTGCCGCTGCATGCAGATCAAGAATGATATATAACTGATAGGTATCAGCAAGCTCGATGATTTCATCGAACCATCGCCACGCATCCTTTCTCAAATGCATGGGATTATCTTCGTCTTCGATGATATTGTAATGAAAGGGAATCCTGATACAGTTAAAGCCGAGAGAATGGATGATTTGGAAATCCCGTTGAGTAATCCAGTTTTCACGGTGCAGATTCATCATCCTGTCTTTTTCCGTTTTTCCGAAGCGATCCTGCAGGACTTTTTCGATGGTGTACTGATCGGGATATTGCTCATCGTCCTTAACATCCATCATCCACATTTCAAGATTGAGCCAGCTTCCAA
>JAFGHE010000160.1 GCA_016930295.1 Sedimentisphaerales bacterium | reverse complement strand
TGCCCGTATTTTTTTTAAAAAGTGAATAGGAGTCTTATATCATCGCCGGGTGGTACAAAATGTAGGTAGGGGCGACCCTATGTGGTCGCCCAAAAAACGCATACTCGCTAAAACGCGCTGAAAATTACAATTTTAACGCCTGATAAAGCAGAAAAATAATGAAACGAACCCAATTTAAAAAAGGGAAAAAACTATGATAATCCTAATTAAATCAATAACTTACCTAAAAAACCAAAATGGCTTCGTTCCTTCAAAAATGTATCCTGGGGGGTACCTCTCTGCCGAAAGCCCAGGGGTGCTTCGTCCCCATTTTCAAGAGCATTGTATATACTACCCCCCCAAATATTGGACATATGAAACGATTAAAGAGTTTTAACGCCTAAGATTGGATAATTGACAATGATTTTTATAGTTCAATTGGATAATAGGTACGATTGGAGAATTTTAACCGTAATGACCCCTTTCAAAAAAATAAAAACCTTAAAATAACACCCATGACTGTATGATTGGTGAATTTTAACAGTATGAAATCTCTGTATCTCAAAAGAAATCTTAAAGTCTCGGCGTCACAGGGAGTTTCCTGGATTCCTGTTTTCACAGGAATGACTGTCTTTTTCTATTTAAAAATCATCCGAATTATCCTGTCTAAAAAATTCTCATCGGCAGGCGTCCAGGAAGGCCCGGATGTTTTCGGTGGGCACGTCCTGGGGCATGCCGCCGCCGCAGGAGAGGATCAGGCGGGATTTATCCTCGCACGATTCCAGCATCCCGGCGACAAACTCGCGGACCTCGTCCGGCCCTTTGGCGGCCAGGACATCGCGCGGCGGTATATTACCCAGAATAGTAACTTTATTGTCCATAAGTTTTTTGAGTTCGTTGATGTCATGTTCAAAACTGGGATTAAAAAGATTCACGCCCATCAGGGGCAGGTACGGCGCGCTGACCAGCCCGGCCGCGTCGTTGTGCAGAAAGTTAATCGTCGCGTCAAACGAATCGAATATCCGGGAAAAATATGGAACCACATAGTCCTGGCACTGCTGGTCACCGATAAAGCCAATAATATCATCAAGCACCAGGATACCGTCTATCGACGGAAAAACCTCTTTTTGATACTGAATCCAGTCCACCAGAAAATCGGTGATTTTATCAATGAATTTGTGACATTCATCCGGATTCATCATCATGGCCATCATCAGCTCGGTGGTGCCCATGAGAAACGAGGCGATATTCAACGGCCCGCGCGCTATGGCGAATTTAATCTCATGGCCCATCTCGTTAATCTGCGGCTGCATGATCTTGAGCCGGTTAATTACAAAGGGCAGCAGCCCGTCGGTCCTTACATTGGGCTTTTTGATATTCGCCACTTCGGCGATATCGGCGATTATCTTTTCCGCGTGCGGCAGGTTCCCTTCATGCCACTGGCACTTGGCGCCAAAGGCGCTGGGCTCGGTGCACATGCCGTATTCGCTCCAGAAGCCCGGCAGAAAGATGGCCTCCGGAAAGGTCTCGATTGCCCTGCGGTTAGCCGCAAACCAGATATCATCGGAAGTATAATAATCCAGCGTGGTACAGCCAAACCAGCCCGGCAGCCAGGGACTGTCAATAATAAAACCCGCCGGCAGCGGTTCGGATTGGTTACCTTGAATTACATTAACGATTGTTTGCCATTGTGCCTGATTCATTTTCCTTGTCCTGAATAGCTCTTACAAAAGTTAATATTATATTTTCAGTCGTCCCCGGCATGACTATTAATAACTCTGTCCATCATGTCCCGATATCAGAATCTGTGATAACTTATTTAACGTAGCATTGGTGGACCGGGATTATATTCAAACCAGTCGAAGTCTGCGGGGGTAGTAGATTTTTTTCCATTGCCGGTGGCATACATCCCAAAATAAACCCCGGTGAATCCGCCGACTCGTTCAGAAGACATATCGCGCGTCAGGGCGTCACCCATAGGTATCACAGCGCCATCGGAGGCCTTACAGGAGAAGCCGTAGGATAAGGGAGCGGCTGAAACGGTAAGAATCACGGCTCCGTCCGGAATATCGAAATATTCCGCTTTTGCTATGCCTTGCACTATTTTCCGTAAGAACACCTTTCTCTTGCCATCCTTTAAGGTGATACCGATATCGTAATGATTCTTTTCGTTGCCGCGAATAACGAGTCCTGCTTCTTCATTTTCGGCGGTGGGATTAAATTCGAGCCGGACGGACGCTTTGCAGGCCAAATCTCTCTGGCGACGCCCGACAAAGGCCGGGGAGTCCTGGTCGCTGAGGGTAATGGCTGACCCATTGAGACGCAGGTAGCCGGGGCGGGCTGTCAGAGAAAAATCACCGTCATAAGGGTTGCGCAGAAAATTCCACTGTAGAGCAAGTTTGTCGCTATCGAAATCATCTCTGGCAGGAGGTTTTTTGAAGGGATGCGGAGTAAGTTTCGGCGCCAGAAGTGTCTCTTCCAGTTGGCCGTTGCCATTGACCACCGGCCAGCCCTGGCTGTTCCAGGTAACCGGCGCCAGGAAGGTTTCACGCCCAATGTGGTGGTCATGTTCACCTTCGGGCTGAGGTCGGATACCCAGGCACACCATCCACCAGCCATCGGGCGTTTCAACAATGTCGGCGTGGCCCAGTGCCTGCAGGGGATGGTCCTTGCGGTTACGATGCGTAAGTATGGGATTGTCAGGACAAGGTTCAAACGGACCAAACGGCGAATCGCTGCGTGCGATTGTGACCATGTGGTCATAGCTGGTACCACCCTCGGAAATCATCAGGTAATATTTACCTTTGATTTTATAAAGGTGCGGCCCTTCGGGCCAGATACCGCCGGTCCCCTCCCACACTTTCTTGAGAGGGCCCAGCTTACCGGTCTTGATATCGAGTATTCCCTGAACAATATGACCATCACCCTGGCCTTCATGCCGGGTATAATAAACAGTGCCATCGTCATCGAATAACAGAGACGGATCGATATTGTAGTCCTTGAGCCACACCGGATCGGACCACGGGCCGGCCGGATCCTGGGCCGTGACATAAAAGTTTCCGCCGCCATCCACATTGGTGGTGACCATATAGAAGGTGCCGTCGTGGTAGCGAATGGTGGGTGCATAAATACCGCCGGAGGCTCTCACCTTTTTAAGAGGTAACTGCTTTTCGGTGGTCAGGCAGTATCCGATCTGCTGCCAGTTCACCAGGTCTTTGCTGTGGAAAACAGGCACACCCGGAAAAAACTCAAAGGTGCTGTTAACCATATAATAATCATCGCCCACCCGGCAGATACTGGGGTCCGGATAAAAACCGGAGATAATCGGATTCGTAAATATTCTGATGTCCTCTTTTGACTGTTTGGCTTTCATAATATCCTCAAAGGCCGGCTTGGGTTTATCATCGCGGTCAAACAATAAGGGATAATTCGTACGACCTCTGACCGGCCAGTTGTTGAGCCAGGAACTGCCGTCATGGACGCCCCAAAAGGTTACTCGGCTGATCTTATCCGAATGTTTATCAAAGAGTGAGAAAAGCTCGACATAACGTCTTGCCAGCTTCTGCTGCATTTCATCCGGCAATCCGTCCGGATACGGATTAAGTTCGTCTCTTAGTTGAGCGTTACGGCTAATGTCCGCACCCCAGATGTTGCCCGGATCCGGTAACACCGAGATATCCAGTTCCGTTATCATTATCTTGGCGCCGGTGGCGACGCAGGCGATGATACTGGCTTCCAGTTCATGGTAATAAGGATACCCAAAGCCCCAGTGCCCCTGGAAACCGATACCATCAACGCGCAGCCCTTTGGACTTAAGGTCATTGACCAGCCGGATGGCGCCTTCGTAGTGGTCTTTTTTCCACATATCGAAATCGTTATAATACAGTTCAGCCTCGGGATCGGCTTCGTGGGCATATTCAAACGCCTTGGCAATGTAATCATCACCGATAATCCGGCGCCAGGGTGTATCACGCAAGTTGCCGTCATCTCCTATGGCCTCATTGACTACATCCCAGCCCTGGATTTTTCCTTTGTAACGGCCCACTACGGTAAAGATGTGGTCCTTCATACGTTTAAGCAGGGCTTCGCGGTCCAGCGTATTGCCTTCTGCGCCCTCAAAAACCCAGGAGGGTGTCTGGTGATGCCAGACAAGTGTGTGACCCACAATGAACATGTTATGCTCCCGGCCCAGGGCCACCAACTGGTCGGCCGCCTCAAAATCATACCGGTCCGGCTCGGGGTGAACCCTCTGCCATTTCAAAACATTCTCAGGTGTAACCGTGCTAAAATGTTTGATAATCAGGGCCGTATCCCGGGGTATCTGGCCGAAAATCTGGAACCTGTTCAGGGCCCCGCCGATAAGAAAATCATCGGCAAACACATCCTTTAACGCCGGTTCGTCATCGGCGCGAACAACAGAGATATTGACCCAGCATAATGTGATACAAAAAACTATATAAAGGATTAGTTTTGGTATTCTCATACCACGGCTCCTTCGGGATCAGGGGTATCCTCTTCATACTGCTTACGACGTTCTATCAGGTCGTCCTGCATCTGCAGTTCCATCTTCTTGTCAATCTTATAGAAGAAAAGTACAGCTACTCCGATGAAAAACGGAATTGCCGGAATCACACTTATCATCAGCCGAATACCAAACAAGGCCCTATCGGTCTGGTCCGCGCCGGCTATATAACCAAAATGGGACAACAGCCATCCGGAAACCGCCCCGCCCAGGCTCAGGCCCATTTTCAGGCCAAAGGTAGCCGCGGAAAATGCCATTCCGGTAGCCCGCCGGCCGGTACGCCATTCTGAATAGTCGGCCACATCGGCCATCATGGCCCACAGCATGGGGATTGTGACGCCGTATGCAAATTGCATTAGAATCTGGAGGACAAATAAAAACATAATAGCACTGGGCGACAAAAACACAAACAACACGGTTAAAGCCGCTGTCACAAACAGGCAGAGCCGGAATGTATTACGCTTGCCAAAACGGACCGCAAGAGGTTTGGAGAACATGATGCCAATCAGTGTTATTCCCATACCTACCAAATTAAACCAACCAAAAAGATCTTCACGTTTGAGGTAATACTGGAAATAGTACAGCACGATCGATCCCCGCAAGGAGAGATTAATGAAGATAAAGATCGTCAGGAAAAATATGACGACCCACGGTCCATTCTTGAACAGGTCGGACAAATCCTGCTTGAGAGAGGTCTTTTGTTTCGGGTCTGGTTTTACACGTTCTTTCGTAGAGAAAAACGTTATGAAGAAAAATATCACTGCCAGGATACAGAAAATACCCATAGTATACTGATACCCTTTTGCCTGGTTCACCACCGATACATTATAGGAGAGTGTATCTCCATCCGGGTCGTCAAAGTATTCAGAGAGACGAATTTGAATCGGTTCTGATTCCGTGGATATCACCTTTGAGGATAAAGATTGCGAAAGGGCCGGAGCCAGATTATCGCCGCTGCGCACGATAACCGGGATAGTTAGAGAACAGAGTCCACCTTTTTGATCATTGGCCGAGACTGTAACCTGAACCTGACCGGTCCGTTTCTCTGACAGTACTAACTGGGATCCTTCAATCTTCTGATCCAGCATACTGGCATTATCATTGCGGGCCGTATAAACAAGAACATCTCCATCGGGGTCAGAAAAAATATCAAGTAAATTGATTTGGTATTTTCCAAAACCTTTCTTGAGGGTAACTTCAGGTTTATTCTGGACGACAGGAAGTGAGTTACCCGGGACCAGGACGGCCAGGACAAAACGGCAGTTTACCGTACTTTTCCATTTGTTTCTGGCTGTGACGGTGACTTTCGTAACGCCGATACTACCTTCGGTAATCGTCAATTGATTATTTTTGACCTCGACATTGGCAACTTCTTTATCTTCGACCTCTGCTTCAAAGGAGAGCGGACTGTAGGCGCCGGCTTCAAATACCGGCGTAAGATCTATGGTATGCCGACCAAATCCCTGGGTAAGGGTCAGGTCTTCTATTGGAGTTTTCAGCACCGGTATCTCTGCGAGTGGTTTCGTCACTTTAACGAAAAAGTTGGTTTTCGTTTCATTGTCATGATTATCTTTGGTACGAACGATAACTTTCGTTGAGCCTGCATTTACGGGATTAATGGTCAGGAGGTCTCCAGTGACCTCACTTTGGATAACAGACTTATTATCCAGCCCCAGGTTATCCACCAGGGGAATAGTAAGTGTCTGTATCACCAGGGCCGCCAGCATAGCAAGAATAAACCTGTAAGAGGCCAGCCCCGTCCGTTCAATCGAATCTCCGGTCAACACGCCGGTCAAAGCTGAATACGGAATGTTATTGGCGGTATAAATCATCATCAAAAGGTTGTAGGTTACGGCAGCGTAAATGATCTTATGAAAGGTGTTCAGATTCGGGGTAGTAAAGGTGAGTATACCGACGACGCCAAAAGGAATAGCGGTCCATATTACCCACGGTCGAAATTTACCCCAGCGGGTTTTGGTGCGATCGGCAATAGCGCCCATCATAGGGTCGTTAAAGGCATCCCAAATCCGAGAGAACAGGAAAAATGTCCCTACGATGGCCGCGGAAATTCCGAAGACATCTGTGTAAAAGAACATCAGGAACATAATTACCGTTTGGAAAATGAAATTGGCGGCCGCGTCCCCCAGACTGTAACCGATTTTCTCCCGAATTGAAAGCTTTTGTGATTCGTTTTGCATCGATGGCTCCTTTAACATATAGATGGTGCCGGTTAAAAACCTCAGGGATGGATGGGTAGCGGGTTGGGCCCATCACCGTACCTGGTCCTGAAAACGTGTTATATCGAGACTATTTTTTCAATAACGAAAGACAGGCAAACGACAACATCAAAAGCTGAGGCCGGGGTTGGACCGGCTGACAGTTCCGTTCCAACCCCGGATTATAATTTTCGCTTACTAGCCTAAAATATAGTCATTCAGCATATTCTCCAGCATCTCTTGTCTTCCGCTTCTGAGTTCAGGTTCACCTTTGGCAAGGATATACTGTTCGAGTTCCTCGAATCCCACTTTGCCCTGTTCGATCTTTTGGCCCAGTTCACCGGACCAGCCGGCATAACGTTGCTTGATTTCATTTTCGAATGCACCGTCCTGGAGCATTTTGGCGGCAACCTTAAGGCCCTTGGCAAACATATCCATGGCGCCAATATGAGCGTGGAACAGGTCGATGGGATCGATAGACTGTCTGCGGACATGGGCGTCGAAATTGAGCCCGCCGGGGTTGAGTCCGCCGGCCTTGAGAATGACATACATAGCCAGGGTGGTATCATAAATATCAACGGGGAACTGGTCGGTATCCCAACCCAGGAGTAAATCACCGCGATTGGCATCCACCGAGCCCAGCAGACCATTTGCCGCACTTATAGCTAATTCATGCTGGAAGGTATGAGCGGCCAAAGTGGCGTGATTGGCTTCAATATTCAATTTGAAGTGGTCCATCAGGCCATATTTCTGCAGGAAAGCGATACAGTTTCCGGCATCAAAATCATACTGATGTTTGGTCGGCTCTTTGGGTTTGGGTTCGATCAGTAACTGTCCGCCAAAACCAATATTTTTCTTATGGTCAACGGCCATCTTCAGCAGCAGGGCCAGATGGTCCAGTTCTCTACCCAAATCGGTATTCAGCAGGGTGTCATAGCCTTCCCGGCCGCCCCAGAATACGTATCCGACGCCACCGAGTTCGTGGGTTATTTCCATGGCTTTTTTAATCTGACATGCGGCATAAGCAAAGATTTCCGGCGAAGGATTGGTGCCGGCACCGGCCATGAATCTTCGGTGTGAAAACGCATTCGTGGTACCCCACAACAGTTTTACGTCGGTTTCATCCTGGAGTTTTTTGGCCTTGGCGACAATTTTGTCCAGCCGTTTGTTGGTCTCGGCCAGATTATCCGCCTCGGGAGCGATATCACGGTCATGGAAGCACCAGAACGTCACTCCCAGTTTGGTCAGAAACTCAAACGCCGCATCCATGGTGTCCTCGGCGACCTGCATGGGATCAGAAGAACTATTATATTCCCTGATAATCGTAGGCCCACCAAACTGATCTCCACCCAGGCCTTTGAAGGTATGCCAATAGCACACTGCAAACCTGAGGTGGTCCGCCATTGACTTACCCATTACCATTTCGTCCTGGTCATAGTATTTAAAGGCCAGTGGATTCTTGGACTGTGGCCCTTCAAATTTAATTTTATCAACACCTTTGAAATATTCTTTCATGATTACACCCTCTTTCGAATTTAAACCTTTCTGGAAAACTTAACATAATATTTTATTCAGATTATTACTAAAATCTGCATTTATAATACCATTGGATTCCTTAATACTGACTACGCCATAAGCCGGTATTGCCATTACTATAACTGTAAAAGCCGCATCTGTCATACCTGATACCAAATAAATAAATCAGCGATTTATGGCTTAATCAATCATATTTTAGTTCAGTAAACGTTTACTGATATTACTAAACTGATTCTGTCAGGTCAAGATTTTTTTTTACTTTTTCATTAAAATCTGATGTTAAGCATGGAAAAGCAAGGTACTGAGAGCTATGGGAAAGTAAAATAATGCCAAATAAGCCGGGGGATATTCGGTATATTTTACCAAGACCTCACAGAAGTTAAAAAACATATATTCCGACCTGTCTGCATTTAATCACCAATACGATGTTCCAATTGTTCGTCCATTAAGCCTCCCCGGCCTTAAATTATAGGTCTTTTCCCTGTCTCTGTGTCGAATTATCGGTCTATCATCCACTATTCAACTTCACCAAATACCCGGTCTCAGGATATTCTGAGTTTACCTGGAATGCATATGAAATAAATTTGTGATTTCATATAAATCCAAAAGTGATGTCTATCCCAAATCCCCAGAAATGCACGGAAATCGAATTCTATCTATTTGTGTCATAGCTACGATACGCAAATATTATCCTTGACATTTGCAGCCTCGTTATGGTATGATAAAAACCTCAGAATGACGCCAGCGTCAAAAGTATGTGGCAGCTTTGATACTAACTTATAAAGCCTGTTTTACACTGGTAAAATTGTCTTTTGACGGTGGTATCCAGAATAACTGTTTAAATAGAGATATTGATCAGGACAAGAAGGCTTATAACTCCTTATTTAAGCTCTGTTTAGATTAAATTTTCAAAGAGGGGAATGAGAATTAGACAAAATACTAAAAAACTGGAGGTGGCAAGATATTTACCAGTACCAATTCGTTTATTCCCACTTTTATATTTACGTGCTGAGTATATATTTGAGATTCCGGGTTTTCAGACAAGAGATTCTACGGGTTGGCCTGCCCTTTATGGTTGTTCTTTTTTTGTACAACTTGTTTTTTTACAAGAGTTTACAATAAAATCCTGTCGGTTTTTATGTTAATTTATACGTGTTTTCGGCTCAAGTGAATCAATGGCTTTAATTAACAGGATGAGACTTATACTACAAATAGAATAATTTCAAGCAAAGAGAGGAAAAAAATGTCTGGCAAGTCTTTATGGGTTTTAATGTTAACCACGGTATATGTTTTGGGTGTTCCGTTATATGGCGACACGAATGTGCTGATGAATCCTGGTTTTGAAAGCGGGACCAGCGGGTGGACGGCACAGAGCTGTTCGATTGAGGCGGTCAGTTCCCCGGTGCGCAGCGGCAGTTCCAGTGCCCGGGTGTATAATCGGACTGCCGGCTGGAATGGAATCCAGCAGAACATTCTGGGCTTAATCAGTGACGGTCAAACGGTCACAGTTTCCGGCTGGGTGCGCATCGAGAACGCCGCCAGCGCCAGTATGGGACTAACCGTCAGACAGGTCGACGGCAGCGGGACCAATTATCATTCGATTAGCTGGAGTACCGGCTATGATGACACCTGGACCTTATTGAGCGGTTCATTTACGCTCAGTGTCAACGGCACGCTTACCGGGCTGACGATGTACTTTGAGGGCCCGGGCTCGGGAGTCAATTTCTTCGTTGATGACGCCGAGCTGCTGGTCCCGGGCGGCACCTCGTCGCAGGCGACCGGCGAGGTCGATGTAAACACGCGCCATCAGATGATTGAAGGATTCGGGGCAGCCGGGGCCTGGTACACCTCCACCCTGGTGAATCATCCCGACAGTACGTTGCTTTATGACCTCCTCTTTAACCAGCTCAGTCTGGACATTTATCGCATAAGAAACACGTATCAAATCGAATCAGGGACACTGGCTGACTCGATTGAAATCATCCAGCAGGGCGAGTCGGCGCTGGGTCGGCCGCTGAAGGTCATGATTTCCTCGTGGTCGCCGCCGGCGTCTCTGAAAAGCAATGATAATACCCGTGAGGGAACTCTCAAAGATGACGGGGCCGGCAGTTATATGTACCCTGAATTTGCCGACTGGTGGGCGGACAGCCTGGATTATTTCCAGTCGCAGGGAATCACGGCCGACTACATCAATATTCAGAATGAGCCGGACTATACCAATCCCGGGTGGGACACCTGTGAACTGGCCCCCACGGAAACGGCCAGTGTCGCCGGGTACGACGCCGCCTTTGAAGCAGTCTGGGCGGAACTGAACTCCCGCATGGGTTCTGGCATGCCCAAGATGCTCGCCTCGGAAGCGACCGGCTTTTCCAACATCGGCACCTATATCGACAATCTGGACAACCTCGCACACGTGTATGGCTATGCCCACCATCTCTACAATTGCAGTAACGGCGGCGAGCCCGGCTGCGGGGAAGATCCGGATATGTATATCTCCAACATGACCAACTTCGCCGCGCAATACAATGACAAGCCCCGGTTCCAGACCGAGTATGAATACCTGGCGGATAGCTGGGTCGATGCCATGAATACCGCCCTGTTACTGCATAATGCCCTGACCGCGGAAGAAGTGACGGCCTATGTGTACTGGGACCTGTTCTGGGGCAGTACCTCCGGCAGCGGCCTGATATCTATCACCTCATCATCGTATACCATTAATCCGGTTTACTATGGGTTCAAGCATTTTTCCGCGTTCATTGACTCCGGCTGGCAGCGGGTGGAGGTCTCCGATGACTCGCCCGAACTGCGCGTATCGGCCTATATCAGCCCTGACGAGCAGCAGCTCAGCGTGGTGCTGATTAATATGAGTACGGATACGGATATTGAAACCGATCTGACCTTTACTGGTTTTAGTATTGCCAGTGGTGATATCTATCAGTCCAGTTTATCCGAAGACTGTATTGTGGTGGGCACGTATAACGGGAGTGGTCCTGTGACGGTGCCGGCTAATTCGATTATTACACTCTCGCTGAGTGGCGGTGATGACACGACAGCGCCGGGGGCGCCGGCGGGCCTGTCGGCCATGGCCGGTGACGGGATAGTTTCACTCAACTGGGACGACAATTCCGAAGGTGACCTGGCCGGTTATAATGTATATCGTTCGACGACCAGTGGCAGCGGCTACTCTCAGGTGAACGGGTCTCTGCTGGCCAGTTCGGCGTACGCGGATAACAGTGTCACGAATGATATTACATATTACTATGTGGTGACGGCGGTGGATACCTCTGCCAACGAGTCGGCGGACTCAAGTGAAGTTTCGGCCACACCCGCCATTGATCCGCCGACCGTGACACCCTGGCTGCATGCCGACGGCAATATGATTAAAGACCCGGCCGGCAATGTAGTGGTACTGCGGGGCGTGGATACGATCGATCTGGGGTTCCTGGAAGACTGGCAGGGAGGGGTACTCAACATGATCGACCGGCTCACGGATAAAACTGATACCCAGGGCACCTCGCCCGGCTGGTATCCGCGGGTTCTTCGCCTGGCGATTGTGCCGGCGGATGCGGCCGATGGCTGGCCCCATCCATTTGATCCGGGTAATGATGATTTCTATAACACCATTCTCAGGCCGGCCGTGGATTACTGCGCCGAGAAGGACCTCTATGCTATTATCGACTGGCATTATGTGGCCAATACCTACGAGCATGTCGAAACAACCTCTGCCTTCTGGCAGTACATGGCGCCCCGCTTCGCCAGTGACAGCCATGTTATATTTGAACTTTTTAATGAACCGATCAATGATATCGATAGTGATTGGATCTTTAATGATAACGACCTTAATGACTGGCTTAGCGTCCGGACTGATATGCAGACCTGGATTGACATCGTACGGACCTATGCCCCCAACAATCTTATCCTGGTAGCCGGGCCATTCTATTCTCAAGCTATTGGACC
>JAFGHE010000159.1 GCA_016930295.1 Sedimentisphaerales bacterium | reverse complement strand
GTGTTTTTTTGTTTTTAATAAATGATTTAGCTTTATAAATCGATCATGGCTTTGACAATGCCGTCGCGGTAGTTGGTCAGGAGTTCAAAAGCTTTGTGGGTTTGGTCCAGGGGGAATCGGTGGGTGACCATGAAGTCCGCGTTGATGCGTCCGGAATCGATCATATCCAGAGTGTTCTGTACGCATTCATTCTGGCGGCGGACATTCTGGATGTTTATTTCGCGCCGGCGCAGGGAGCCGATGTCAAATGATATCCGGTCAACTTCGGGGATTCCGACGATCATGAGCTTGCCGCCGGGTCGGAGGATTTCGACGGCTTGGTCCAAAGCCTCCTGTTGGCCGCAGCATTCGAACACCACGTCCATCTGGTGCGGCTCGAGTTCGTTAATGGCTTTGACTATGTCCTGCTGGTCCGGGTTCCCGGCCCAGTCAGCGCCGGCCTGCCCGGCCATGGTGATTCGTTCGGCCACTTTTTCAGTGACATATATTTTTTCCGCTCCCTGAGCCCGGGCGGCCAGTAGAACACAAAGGCCAATGGGGCCGGCCCCGAGAATCGCAATCTTAGCGCCCGGCATGGGAATAGAGGTTTTAACCGCGTATATACCTATGGCCAGGGGTTCGGAGATGGCTGCCTGGTCCATGGTCATGGTATCTTTTATAGGAAAGCAGCATTCCTGGGGCATGACAATATACTCGCAGAGACACCCTTCAGCCTGGCCGGGACAACCCAGAAACCGCAGGTTCCGGCAGGTATGCTGCCGTCCCATTTTGCACTGGTCGCATTGCCGGCAGGACATGGCCGGATCAATGGCGATGCGATCGCCGGGTTTGACACGTGTTACGGCCGAGCCTGCATCCTCGATCACGCCGGCACATTCGTGACCGACCATCATAGGAAACTGTGCCACCTGCGAGCCGATCCGGCCTGATTTGTAGTAATGGGTATCAGAGCCGCATATGCCCACGACCGACATTTTAATCAGAACCTCGTTATCATTTTTTATGACCGGCTGTGGAATATCACGGATTTCCATCTGTTTGATACCGCTTAAAACTATTGCTTTCATACAGATCTTCCTTGTTTATACGTTATACAGTACTTTTTAAAAACATGATAAATCATAAACTCTTAGCCATATTTTCGTGAGCAGAAGATTATTTTATTGTCCGTGGACTTAAAATAAACACCACCATTTATTAATCACTATTCAGATGAAACAGACAGTTTTCAGGGATTTCCCGTTTGGGGATATCCGGGCCTTGATAGAGGACCTGGAGCGAGCGGCCGCCCATGCCCTGAAAGAACGTGACTTTCAAGGGAAAGACACCGGCAGTCAGGGCGATTTTACCGGATTTTTCCTGCTCGCCATGGACTAAATCGTTATCAACGACCAGGGTTGAATCTATGTACAGCCTGCTGCCGTCATCCGAGTTGGTATAGAATGTATAGATGCCTTCTTCAGGAATCCTGATATATCCTTCAAAGGTTAAAGCGATATAGTCGTGACGTGGGGCATGGTTTAAGTTGATATTTGTGGCTATGCCGGAGTCTTCAGGTTTGAGGGTATTGAAATCAGGGATTGTATTCCAGGTTTTTCCGTCTTCCTCATAATAGGTAAATTTAAGCCCCGCCTGGAGATTTTCAATATCGTCTTTACTTTTTAGAGGAGTTACCTTTTTACAGGTTAATTCGCTGACATCGCTGTAACTGCCATCCGGCCAGATAGTCCGGGCCTTGATGGAAGTGGTTTTTGTAAGTTCAATTAAATCGGTATAGAGCATGGAGTCCCGCCCGGGCTCACGACCGTCCAGGGTGAACCTTATTTCACCCTGGTTTGATACGTTATATAGTTTTACATGGCCGGTCTTGAGGAATATTTCATCATTGGATTCCATGGTCGGCGGAAGATAGCCCTGGTTGAACCGTTTGAGCTTTTCGGGATTTATCTTGATGATCGCCCGGTCATAGGTCATCAGGCCGTTGACCTCAACTTCCACGTCCGTGGTCTGGGTGTAGACCGCGGCCGAGAGACCCTTGGCGATATAAGGTTGCAACTGAGTGAATAATTCCTGATAGGCTCTGGCAAGTTCATCCGTATTTTGAAAGCTGCGATAGCCCCAGTTATTCTTATCCTGCCAGGTGTGTCCTTCCAGGGGCAGGCCCAGTCCTCCGAATTCACCTAAAACCACAGCGCGTTTTTCTTCCACGTCCGGCATAGCCGGTCCCGGGTAGGCATGAACATCGTTGATATCTCCGACCCCGTGATCGGTCCAGCCACTGGCACTGTTGATCAGACGGGAAGAGTCAATTCCTTTGATAAAATCAACGACTTCAGCCGTTTCGAACTGGCCCCAGCCTTCGTTAAATGGCACCCATACGATAATACTGGGATGATTGTAAAAGTAATCGATCATATGTTTCAACTCTTTATAGAATTGTGCTGAAGACTCTTTGGTGCGTGCGGTCTCGGCCTCGCCGGGCTCAATGGTTTTAAAGGCGCTGGGCATATCCTGCCAGACGAGCAGCCCCAGTTTATCGCACCAGTAATACCAGCGGGCCGGTTCGACTTTGACATGTTTCCGGGCCATGTTAAAGCCCAGTTTTTTTGTGACTTCAATATCATATTTGAGTGCGTCGTCGGTGGGTGTGGTATATAAGCCGTCCGGCCACCAGCCCTGGTCCAGCGGTCCCAGTTGGAACAGGAATTCGTTATTGAGCATCATTCTGGTTATGCCGTCTTTATCTTTGCCCAGAGATATTTTTCGCATACCAAAATAGCTGGTCACGGTATCCAGGGTGTTCCCGGCATTATCTTTTAAATGGACTTCCAGATCATAGAGGAAGGGTGAATCAGGGGACCATAGTTGGGGATTTCTCACAGGGATTTCCGCGGTGGCATGTACCCGTGTTCTGAATAATCCCATTCTTCCGGCGTTTTGTTTAATGATAAATTCGATATCATGCTTTTTAGAACTGGTGCTGCAATCGGCCTTGATTCGGACTACTTTAGCATCAATGTCAGGAATAATTTTCAGGGATTTAATATGTTCTTTATTGACCGGCTCCAGCCAAACGCTTTGCCAGATTCCGGTAACGCAGGTGTACCAGATACTCTGTGGATTTCTCACTTGTTTACCGCGAGGCTGCCAGGATGTATCGGTCGGGTCCCACACGGAGATGACAATCTCCTGTTCGCCGGCGGATTTTAGTGCCTCGGTAATATCAAAACTGAACGGATCATAGCCCCCTTTATGGGAGCCGATTTCCTTTCCATTAACCCAGACAGCAGCGTCCCAGTCAACAGCCTGGAAGTGAAGGATGATTTGCTGGTCACCCCATGCCGGAAGTTTAAATGTCCGGCGATACCAGAGTTTATTTTCCGGGCCAACCGTTTTGGCAACGCCGGAAAGGGCGGACTCAATTGGAAAAGGCACCAGTATCTGGCCGTGGTATTCTTTGGGCTGTGGATTATCTTTGGGTGTGATGGCATAGTCCCAGAGCCCGTTAAGGCTGAGCCACTGATTACGAACCATCTGGGGACGGGGATATTCCGGATGGATATTATCAGGAGATACATCCTTTGCCCACTGAGTCATCAAAGGACACGGGCCCGGTTGCCATTTGGCCTGGAGCTGAGATACTGAAAGAATCAGCATAAAACAGAGAACCATACCTGCTCTATAACAGTTTAACTTATGATATAAGCCGGGTGTTTTCATGTCTGTCTCCAGCGGTATTGCCGCTTTAACTTACTGTTTTACATGTAATTAAAGAACAATAATTTGTATCGAGAGACAATATAGTACTTTATTTGACCCTTAAACGCAATAAATATACGTTTATCACGTTAGTTAATATGAAGCCACCGGGGCTTTTGTGGAAGTACCAAATTGGTTGTATCATGTATCTGGAAAGGAGTAAGCCAAGATGTATAAGAAAGTAATGGCAGGGATTTTATTAGCAGTGCTGTTAATTACTACAGCCTATCTTATGGCCCAGGACAATACAGGGCAGAGGGATGCTCAGGGGCGTCGGGGTTTCCGGCAGCGATTTGGAACCTGGCTGGAGGATATCGACAAGGCCTATCAGGCGAACGATTGGGATAAGATGGGGCAGTTGATTGAGCAGATGAAGCAGGACAGCCAAAGAATGCGTGAGGCCGGCCCGCCGGGTGCTGATAGAGGTGCCAGGGTCAGGCCGCAAATCGCTGCACCGGCCGAGACTGATCCTGTTCAGACAAAATCTGTTGTGCCTGCATCTGAGCAGACCATTATGATGGTGCTGGACGATATGTTTCAGAACCAGCGCCGGAGTATGATGAACGTCCCACCGGAAGATGGGAAAGTACTGAGACTGTTGACTGAAGCTCTGGGCGCCAAAACAGTCGTGGAGATTGGCACTTCAAACGGCTATTCAGGTATCTGGTTCTGTCTGGCGCTGCAGAAGACCGGCGGCAGGCTGATAACCCATGATATCGATGAAGGCAGGGCATCTCTGGCACGAGAGAATTTTAAAAAGGCAGGGGTAGATAATCTGGTTACTCTGGTCATGGGCGATGCACATGAAACGATTTTAAAACTTGAAGGCCCAATTGATATTCTTTTTCTGGATGCCGATAAGGACGGCTATCTTGATTATCTGAATAAACTATTGCCGAAAGTTCGGCCCGGCGGCCTGATCCTGTCTCATAACACCTCAATGCGCGGACAAATGGCTGATTTCATCAATGCGATTACTACCAATCCTGCGCTGGAGACGGTATTTATTCATCAGGATGCGCAGGGACTGGGGATAACTCTGAAGAAGCGGTAATAGAATACAAAATACAGATATTAAACTGTAATACTACCTATAAAAAGTCAAAATTATTTAATTTATGGAAGAAACTCCAAAACGTACTCTATCACTGTTTGACTGTGTGTGTCTGATTGTGGGGATTATTATTGGGGCCGGGATTTATCAGACGACGCCGGATGTGGCCAGAGGGGCTTCGAGTATCTGGGGTGTATTTTTAATCTGGATCGTGGGGGGGGTCCTTTCCCTGTTTGGTGCGCTGAGCTATGCGGAGTTGGCCTCGGCTTATCCGAAGGCGGGCGGGGATTATGTGTATCTGAGCCGGGCATTTGGACGCTGGGCGGGATTTCTGTTTGGGTGGATGCAACTGGTGATTGTCCGGCCCGGTGACATTACCATAATGGCATTTATCTTTGCCACATACGCGGTTAAATTGTTCAATCCTTTGGCCCATACGCTGCTAAGCGCGCAGGTTTATGCCTGCCTGGCGATAGTCGTTTTAACCATCATTAATATCATGGGAGTAAAACTGGGCAAATGGACACAGAATATTTTGACTATTATCAAGGTACTGGGATTGCTGGCTATCTTTGGGGTAGCCCTGGCAGTACCTCAAAGTGAGCCGTCGGATATGTCGGCATCCGGTTCGTTTCCCCTTACGATTGCGTTGATCTTAGTGTTATTTACCTTCGGCGGCTGGAACGAAATGGCCTTTGTGGCCGCGGAAGTAAAAAATCCCAGCCGTAATATTCTTCGTGCGCTCCTTTTGGGCACCGCCGCGGTTACGATTCTTTACCTTCTGATCAATGGAGCCTTTATTTATGCTTTGGGCTACGATGGCATGGCCACTTCCTCGGCGGTTGCTGCCGATGCAATCTCCCCTGTGTTTCCCGATTTGGGTGCCCGACTGATCAGCGTCCTTATTTGCATATCGGCCCTCGGAGCAATTAACGGCCTGATCTTTGCCGGAGCACGTATCTCCTATGCCGTAGGATGTGAGTATCCGTTTTTTCATGTCCTGGGCCGATGGGACCATCGTACCCAGACGCCCGTATGGGCACTTTTGCTGCAGGGAGAGATTGCTCTTCTGCTGGCTATCCTCCTGGGATCGTTCCTGGATACGATTATCTACACGGCCGCGGCAGTGTATTCCTTTTACCTGGCCACCAGCCTGGCAGTCATGGTGCTGCGCTGCAGGGAACCGAATGTCCCGCGTCCTTACAAGGTTACCGGCTTTCCGATACCCACCATCATCTTCTGCCTGGTGTGTGCGTTTCTGATTTACAGTGCCGTCGACTATAAACCCTATATTGCTTTGATCCCCTGCGGAATCTGCCTGCTTGGTCTGCCTGTCTATTGGATTACATATCCATCCAAAAACTAAAGTCTGTCGGTGTCCGCAGAAAAGGCAGATTTACTCAGATGAACAGAGATTAATTATAATTGAAGAAGGGCTTATAATTCGCTGTAGGAATTTCCGTTGGCTACGATGGAGAACGAGGAGGTGGTTACTCCGATTTCGGAGTCGCGCAGGTTGGCGTCGTAATAGACATTGACGCCGTTGTTCTGGGTGAAGGATTCGGAAATGACAGCTCCGTGCAACTCGACATTATGGTTAAATTCCACATGTGCGTTGGGCAGGTAAAGAGCGGCGGTAACTGCGCCACTTTCAGCAAGGCTGAAGGATTCGCAGGTTTCCAGGCCGATGATCATCATTTTGCGTGAGTCGTCGGTCTCATTGTTCAGTGAGGCGTTATTACTGCCAGCAAGGTTACCCCCTAAATAAAGTGTCAGAGAGGAATCCGGATTGGCGCTTTCAACTCGTATGGAGGCGGTATTACCCAGGTTGACATTACCCGTGACATAAATTTCGACATGACCGTCAATGGTGAGTACATCCCGCCGGCCTAGGCAGATGCTGTCGTATTTACCGCTGGTGGTAATAGTACCGGTATTATTAATTGTTCCCTGCGAGGGGCTGCCGGACAGATAGGCCGGGACTTCTACTACCGGCGGTTCCCACTCACTATCCATGGGATGGGCTGAGCCGGTATAAGAGGCTCCGCTGGCAATGTAAATGACATCATCCGGATCGCCCCCGTAACCAACGATGACATCTCCATCCACAGTGGCACTATGGTTGAGGGCGACACTGGAAGCGTTTGTGCTGCTGGTCCCGATACGAAGCGGGTCATCACCGGCCTCAAAATTATAACCGGTCACTGTTACGCCGGAGCTTAATGACATGGTATCTTTGGAATAAATGGCATATTCGAACGGTGAGCTCGTTTGACCTACCAGGGTATATTCGAGTCTAACACTACGTGTAATACCGAGAGACGTACCGTTTGAGATTACTTCAATGGTTTCCGGAGAATCGGAGTACTGCCGATAGGTCAGGGCATAATTATCCGGCTGGCCGGAGGACAATAGCAATGAGGGAATCGTGAATTGATAACCGTTGCCCAGGTCAATGAGTTCGCCGATATTTTGCCCCTGAATTATCTCAGTTCCGTTCAATAAAGCGGCCGTATAGTCACGGTAATCGGAAAAGATTGCTACCATGGTTTCGGCCGATAAAGGTCCGGGACTGATAGTCTGGGTGTAGGTATTGGTCAACCAGCGGCTGTATTGCAGGCCGGATTCAGCGGAGGCTTGTGCGGCGGCCATTTGATGATGATTCTGGGCCATCTGCACATTAATACTGCACATAGCTGTAAAGGCAATACTCAATGCGGCAAACAGGCCCACATAGATGATAGCTATGATGGAACTGAAGCCATTATGTCTTTTTTTATTTCCTTTTAAATCCTTAACTCTTGTAAGCATTAAATTTTAGATCTCCCGCTTTTTAAATATCTAATATAGTTGGGAATTATGCAAAAATTATTTGACTTCGGTTTTATAAAAACACTTTTTATAGGCTTATTTATTAGCTATATTATGGTTAATCGATACTATCGATATACTTTTTAAAACTATTATATTTTATAATATGCCTCTAACATCAGATATGGTAATAAGTTAGCCGTTATAAGGTGTAGGGGCGATACGAAAGGAGAAATAGCTGTGAAAATCGAGCGAATTTTGCCGGGGATACTTGTAGTGATGTTTATTTTTCTCTGCGGTTGCCAGGATCCATTACAGGATTCTTTATCAGCTAATATATGGGAGGTTCATGATATGAATCGTCCGAGGCCGGAGGTGGTGAAGCCGGGGGATAATCCCGGCGAGCCGCCATCGGATGCTATAGTGCTTTTTGACGGCTCGGACCTGTCCCAGTGGCTATCTGAGAAAGGAGGCCCGGCCGCCTGGAAGATTAAAGACGGGTTTATGGAGGTCGTGCCGAAGTTGGGTGGTATCCGGACACGCCAGGATTTTGGGAGTTGTCAGTTGCATATCGAGTGGGCCTCCCCGGCAGAGGTTAAAGGGGATAGCCAGGGGCGGGGTAACAGCGGAATCTATCTTATGGGCCGATATGAGGTTCAGGTCTTGGATTCCTATCAGAATGACACCTATCCCGACGGCCAGGCCGGGGCAATCTACGGGCAGAAGCCGCCGCTGGTCAATGCCTGCCGGGCGCCGGGCCAGTGGCAAACTTATGATATTATCTTCCACCGGCCGGTCTTTGATGGTGAAAAACTGCTGACCCCGGCCACCATTACCGTGTTACAAAACGGCGTCCTGATTCAGGATCACTGGGTAATACAGGGAACGACCATGCATAAGGAGCGCGCCCGATACCAGCCCCATGCTGACAAACTACCGTTTTCTCTGCAGGACCACGGCAATCCAGTACGGTACAGGAATATATGGATCCGGGAACTGGACTAGCCATTTGAGATTTCAGATGGAATCGCCTTTTGATGATATTCAGTAGGTAACTTTTTCCGGGAAGTAATATAATGGCAAGTAAGATAATTGATACGATTTCCCGGAAGGGATTTGACCGGGACAAAGTTGCAGCGTAGGTGATTAAGCGACAAGAGTTGCTGGATGAGGTGATGGCGGGGCTGGAGGCGGATAAGGCGGCAGTTAAATATGGCTGCGAGAAAGTAATCCGCCGGATCAGTGAGTTGAAGCCGGCTTGGCTTTATCCTTATTTTGATCGGTTTGTCGAGATGCTCTACTGTGATAACAGCTTTCTCAAATGGGGTGCTATTATCACGATTGGAAACCTGGCAGCGGTGGATGCGGACCATAAGATAGAGAAGATTTTTGATATATTCTTTTCCCCCATTCCCGGCCCGGTGCTGATAACCGCGGCCAATACCATCGGGGCCGCCGCAAATATTGTACTTGCCAAACCGGTACTGGCGGATAAAATAGCCCATGAGATTTTAAAGGTCGAAAAGGCCCACTATAAAACCTCGGAATGCCGGAATGTGGCCATAGGCCATGCGATAAATACTTTTGATAAGATATTTAACCTTATTCAGGATAAGGAGCCGGTAATAACGTTTACCAGGAAGCAGGGTCAAAATACCCGCCCCGCGGTAAAGAAGAAGGCGGAGAAATTTTTAAAAAAATATCAGCTTTAAGGAGAGACTACAAATAAGTTATAGTTTTATTGTTTTTTGAAGACAGGAGTTTGATATGGCTCATTTGCGTAAAGTATGTTTGTTACTATCGAAAGTGGTTGTGGTTTTACTGCTTTTAGGAAATATGGATCCGGTTCTGCTGGCGGCGGCGACGGAGAAGACAACCGATATGTTTGAAGTAAATAAAAAGCTGGGCCGCGGTGTGAATATCATCGGTTATGATCCTATCTGGAAATCCCGGGACCAGGCACGCTTCAAGGAAAAGTATTTTAAGATGATCAAAGAGGCAGGTTTTGATACCGTGCGTATCAATCTGCATCCGTTTGGTTCTATGGATGAGGAGAAGGACCTGACCGTGGCGGATTCATGGTGGGAGGTCCTGAACTGGGCCATGCAAAATGCTTTGAAGAACAATCTTATGGTCATCCTGGATATGCACGAGTTTTATGCCCTGGGCAATGATCCCGAAGCCAATAAGCCCAAGCTCCTGGCCTTCTGGCGACAGGCCTCCGAGCGTCTGAAAGATGCGCCGGACGAGGTGGTATTTGAAATATTGAACGAACCCTGCCGGAAGCTGGAACCGGAAATGTGGAATGAGTATTTGAAAGAGGCGCTGGCGCTCATTCGCAAACATAATCCGACCCGTACGGTCATCATCGGGCCGGCACATTTTAATTCGATTTCGGACCTGGAACATCTGGTCCTGCCGGAGGACGACCGGAATATCATCGTGACCATTCACTTTTATGAGCCCATGGAATTTACGCATCAGGGGGCCCCGTGGGTCAGGCGTGAGCTTAAAGTGGGCGTTGAATGGAAAGGCGCCGATGAAGAAAAGACAGCCATTACCGAAAAATTTGATATTGCGCAGGAATGGTCCAAAAAACACCAGCGCCCCCTTTTCCTGGGTGAGTTTGGCGTCTATGACAAGGCCGGCATGGAGTCAAGGGTTCGTTATCTGTCGTTTGTCACCACGGAAATGGAAAAACGCGGCTGGAGTTGGGCCTATTGGCAGTTCGACAGCGATTTTATCCTCTACGATATTGATAAGGAAGAGTGGAACACGCCGGTGCGCGATGCCTTGTTAAGAAAAAAGTAGATGCAAGATTTTATAATGCCGTATAACAACAATTTTTTATGAAGGAGAATACTATGATGTTAATTATCAGGAACTGGAAAAAAATTACGCCTGCCTTGTTGGTCATGGCGGGATTAATGGTGCTGGTTGTTTTTTGGGGAGTCGGCAGTAATCCTGTCCAGGCACAGGATATGACTGACGAGCAGGTTGAAGACCTGCGGGACGGGAAGAATTTTATTCCGACGCGCGTATATACCCGGGAAGAGGATGAGCAGATACTCAAATTGTATGATGGCCTGCGTGTCTCGGATGTGGTGGACGGAATGGATAAGGCGGGCTTGAAGAATATCGGGCTGATGTCGCCGGAGATTATGCCGTCCTGGAAGGATTATGAGAATTACACCCATCGGATTATCGGAATTGCGGTGACGGCCCGTTATGTGCCCACGAACAAGCCGCCGGCCTCGGGTGGTATGAGTGCCAAGGAGTTTGATGAGTGGGTGGGTAACTGGTACTGGAAAATTTCCAGCGAGCCGTTTACCCCGCTTATCCGTAAAGGGACGGTCCTGGTCTTTGACGATGCCCCTGACTCGGATGTCGGCACGATTGGCTCGAACAATATTATGGCTTGGAAACTGCAGGGTTGTGTGGGCGTGGTGACCAATGCCTCGGCCCGCGATACGGACGAAATCGCAGCAGAAAAGGTGCCGCTCTACTTCCGTAAGGCCGGGCGCGGTATCCGCCCCGGGCGCAATGAAATTGAGTCGGTCAACCGCCCGATCGAATGCGGAGGTGTGCTGGTGGAGCCGGGAGATGTGATCGTTGCCGACGGTGACGGCGTACTGGTCGTACCCCGCGCCCACGCAGAAGAAGCGGCTCTCTATGCCAGTGCCACCCTCAATATCGATAAAGCACAGCGTCGGGAATTATATAAAAAGCTTGGTATGGAACTGGACGATTCCGTGAAATAAAACTATTATTTATATTTTCTCATTTCGCGGCCGATGTCTCGTTTGATCTGGCGGTCTTTGATTTTTTCGCGTTTGTCGCCGTGGGTTTTGCCGGAGGCCAGGGCGATTTCGATCTTGGCCCGTCCCCGGGAAAAATAGATGCGCAGCGGGACCATGGTCAGTCCCTTTTGAGCGAGTTTGCTTTCGATTTTATTCAATTCCCGTTTATGGACCAGGAGCTTGCGTTTGCGCGTGGGCTCGTGGTTCATGATATTGCCGTGTTCATAGATCGCGATATTGCAGCCAAACAGGTAGAGTTCCCCGCTCTGAATACGGCAGAAGGCCTCTTCCAGGCTGGCCCGGCCCTGGCGCAAACTCTTGACCTCGGTGCCCCTGAGGACCATCCCGGCTTCCAGCTTTTCCAGCAGCGTATAATTGAATCGGGCCTTTTTATTGACTATTTTTGGGTCGCTGCCGGAGGAATCAGATTCTGTTTTTTTTTGTTTGGTCATTTTATGGGATATTATTTTTTTTATTTCAGTCAAAGTATCTCATTATACAAAAGCAAGACTACGACTCATTCTAAAAAAAAAGGAAAATTCTACTCATTTTCAAAATTTACTATTTTACCCATCTTATCTGTTTTCGCCAAGCTGTTTTATTAGCAGCATTTTGTGCAGAATATTTCACAATAAAACTGTGGAAAAAATAAAAAAGGTAGGGCGGCTCGTGAGGTTATTGGGATCTTTCGGTTGGGATCATATTAAGAAGGGGGGTTGAGCCGCCCCATACGGAGGCTATATAATCAAATTATACCCTATGCATTAGAGTTGTCAACTTATATTCAAAGAAAAAAATAAATTATTTGAATAGACCAGAATTATCTAATCACTTAAATAGTCGCTGTGTTAAATAAAAGATTAGTTGTCCTGGTATGGTTTTATAGACAGGTAATTGAGTATTGAGCATAAATAAAAGAAATATTTGTTCCATGTGGTTATTATTTCTATACTCTTACATATTTCGACCAGCGTGGCACATATCAGTGGCTATCAGTCAGTGATAGCAAGCTGAGATAAACTCACAGAAAGATTAGCAGTAATTTCTGAGTATTCCTGTTAATATTATATAGGAATTAAAAATGCATAACGCCTATAAACTGATAAGCCGACAGGTTGATGGGCGGTTGGAATCAATAACCACCCTGCGCCGGAAATTACACGAGATACCGGAGTCGGCGTTTGAAGAGCATAAGACCGCGGAACTTATTGCCGGCGAACTGAGGAAAATTGGCTTGGATATAAAGACGGGTGTTGCATCGACCGGCATAGTGGGGGATCTGGATACCGGGCGGGATGGATATTATGTGGCCTTGCGCGCGGATATGGATGGACTGCCGATCCGGGAAACGACCGGCAGGAATTATTGTTCGCAACATCCTGACTTTGCCCATAGCTGCGGTCATGACGGGCATGTAGCCTCTTTGATTGGCACGGCGCAGGTGTTGAAGTCGTTGGAAGATAAGCTTATGGGACGTGTCCGTTTTGTTTTTCAGCCGGCCGAGGAAAGCGGCCATGGCGCCAGGGTGATGATTGACGATGGCTGTCTGGGAGAGACGATGCCGGACGCTATTTTTTCCCTGCATGGATGGCCGAATATGCCGGTTGACCTGATCGGATCAAGGCCGGGTGTAATACAGGCCTCCTGTGATATGATGACTATCAAAGTGATAGGCAAAGGGGGTCATGGCGCCCAGCCCCGGCAAACCAATAATCCTATGGCCGGCATGGCCCGCTGTATAGATGTGCTGAGCCGAATGAACAACTCGCAGCGGGTTGTCAGTCTTTGTACGGCCCATATTGGCACCAGGCCCAATGTCGTTGCCGATGAGGGCGAATTGACCGGCAGCCTGCGTGCCCTGGCCGATGATGTGCGAGAGGATACTATGGCAGAAATCAGGGCATTGGTTGACCAGGAATGTTGTAACCTTGGTATGCAGGCTCAGATAACATTCGGGGACCATACACCTGTCGTTAAAAATGACGAGAAATTATATACCCTCTTTAGAAAAGTTGGTGCAGATATGCTGGGGCCGGATAAGGTTATGGAATTTGAATCACCCAGTATGGGTTCGGAAGATTTTGGCTATTACCTGCAACACATCCCGGGTCTATTGTTTCGTGTGGGTATGGGTCTCGGCTCTGCCAAATTACATCAATCGGATTTTGATTTTAACGATCAGGCCCTGCGTAACGGCATGCTGATAATGGCGGGTATGACAGAAAAGATCTGCCGGGAAGGAGTGCCGGCATGAAACCGTTTGTTCGTAATGATTTTCCCACTGTGGGAGTAGAGCAGGAATTTCATTTAATTGATCCGGAGACCGCGGATTTAACGCCGTGTTTTGATGAGGTGAAGGCCCAACTGGATGAGGAATTGGCGGGGCTCTTGGAATATGAATTGTTCCTGGCGGTATTGGAATGTAAAAGCCGGGTATTTCGAACCGTTGATGAGTTGATACTTGATGTTCGAAGTACTCGTAAGGCTTTGTGGCGGGCCTGTGATAAAGTGGGAGTCAAACTGGCTGCGGCCGGCAGCCATCCTTTTGCCGACTGGCACAAACTGGAGATTGTACCTACCCCGCATTATCAATGGGTTAGGGAGCAATGTGTGTATCTGGTGCAGCGTCTGCTATCCTTTGGTCTGCATGTCCATGTGGGGATGCAGTCTGTGGAAAGTGCGATGTATGCCATGTACGAATTCCGTCGCTGGGTATATCCGTTAATGGCCCTGGCGGCCAACTCGCCGTTCTATGAGGGTCAACGAACCGGCCTGGCATCCACCCGGGCCCACCTGTTTGGCTCAATGCCGCGCACCCACTTGCCACCCTACTTTCATGATTTTTCCGAGTTAGAGGCGTTTTACGAAAAGCTGCTAGCCGCCGGTGATATAACCCGACCGGGTGATTTATGGTGGGCGCTGCGCCCTCAGCCGCCCCTGGGAACAGTGGAAGTGCGTGTATTTGATCTGCCCACCGATATCCGCCGTCTGGGAGCTTTTGCCGCCGTAACCCAGGCCGCTATGGCGTATTATCAGCAGTTATACCTTGAAGGGAACCCGCCCGCCCGGCTGGATATTGCCTCTCTGGAGCAGAATCACTGGCAGGCCATGCGATTCGGCCTTGACGGCAATGTTATCGACGCGGAAACAGGAGAGGTCGTTCCCATACGCACCCAATTGAGCCGCCTGTTCGACATGATCAGTCCCATGGCGGAAAAACTGGATGCCTTTGAACATCTTAATTTTGCCCGTGAATTACTTGATCTCGACAATGAAAGCGCCTGGCAGGTTCAATTTTATCAGGAATCAGATAACGACCTGAGAGAGCTGGAACTGGAAATCGCCCGCAGGACCGTATTATGAATATCAAAGTAAAAGTATGGCTGACAGATAATAAAGGGATAGGATTTCTGGGTGAAGGCCGTTGGCGCCTTCTCAGAGAGGTGCATCGCCAGGGATGTCTGCAGAAGGCGGCGCAGGCTCTGGGTATCAGCTATCGTAAGGCCTGGGGTGATATACGAACCATGGAAAAGGCCCTGAATCTGGAACTGGTTCATCGCCGTCGGGGCGGCAGCCATGGAGGAACCTCAAAATTAACCGAAGAGGCGCATAAGTTACTGAAGGCTTTTGAATCCGTGAGAAATAAAACGGAAGTCTATGCCGGCCAACAGTTTGAAAAGCATTTGAAAAACATCCTGAAAAGCAGGAAATCGACGGTAAATAGTCGATTGCAATGATGATTGAGATAGTCTATGATAAAGAGGACTTGAGCCGCGAGCGTGGCGGAACTGGCAGACGCGCAAGATTTAGGTTCTTGTACCCTAGTGGTGTGGAGGTTCAAATCCTCTCGCTCGCATTTTTCTATGTTTCAAATCGATAAATAATGGCAGGAAACTATAATGGATGGAAATACTCATAATGTATTGTTCGCATTTGGTCTAACCCTGTTTGCCGGGCTGGCAACCGGGATCGGCAGTGCCCTGGCCTTTTTTGCCAAACGGACCAATACTCGTTATTTATCGATAGCCCTGGGTTTTTCCGCCGGAGTTATGCTTTATGTGTCATTTATCGAGATATTTTTTAAGGCCAAGGACGCTTTAGTAGCAGAACTGGGAGCGAAAGGGGGGACCTGGGCCACGGTTGGAGCGTTTTTTGGCGGGATTGTCTTCATTGGTTTGATCGATAAGTTTATCCCTTCTTTTGAAAATCCCCATGAAATACGTGACGTAGAAGAGATGGAGGATACCCGGGCGGCGGATAAATTCAAAAAACTCTATCGCATGGGTTTGTTTACGGCCCTGGCCATTGCTATTCATAATTTCCCCGAAGGGCTGGCTACCTTTGCCAGTGCCTTAAAGGATCCGCAACTGGGTATTCCAATTGCTGTGGCCATCGCCATCCATAATATCCCGGAAGGCATAGCCGTTTCCGTCCCCATCTATTACGCCACTGGCAGCCGGCGAAAGGCCTTTATTTACTCGTTCCTGTCAGGCTTAGCCGAACCGATAGGGGCGCTCCTGGGCTATTTCATTTTAAGCTGGTTCTTCAACGACATCGTTTTCGGCCTCCTGTTCGCCTCCGTGGCCGGAATCATGGTCTTTATCTCCCTGGATGAACTGCTCCCCTCCGCCGAACAATATGGCCAACACCACCTGTGCATCTACGGCCTTATCGCCGGCATGATCATCATGGCCCTGAGCCTCCTCATGTTTTTGTAATCAGTTGTTATAGGTGTAAAATTCTTTCCATCGAGGCAATGCTTTCGTTTATCCTGTAACGGGATAGTTTTATTTACACGATAAATCGTGAACTCTTAGCGCTCCTTCAGAGAACCCGCCGAATGGTGGGATATTCCGCCAACGAGCTGAGAGTTCAAGCTTCAGCTTGCTTTTTAATTATTTATTTCTATTGCAGGCTCCGTAAGTTACTTATGATCATCTGTAGAAATACTCAATCCCATTTTTTCCCGTAATTCATTATCCCGGGCGAGGCCTTTATGAAAGACCCTCTCAGACATTATCTCTATATTACCGTTGGTAAAGAGTACATCTCGATACCTGTCCTCATGAGTACCAAATTTATCATAAACAAGTATCATATCGGGGGGACTGTTCTTAGGAAGATCGGCTCCGTGATACCTGTATTGATTAATCAAATAGGAATTAATGTCTTCCGATCCGCGCATGCTTGAACCATCAAGATAATTCCCCTCAGTCAGAGTAATCAGGTCCGGTGGATAGTTACCCTGGTGGTCGCTTTGATATTTCTCCAGGGCATCACATACATCACATAATACGGAAAAGCATTGTACATGATGTAAAAATCGAAGGTGAGTGAAATTGGCATAAATACTGAAAACACCAACTGTCAGGGTAATAAAAAATGCCACAACAGCCGCCCCTTGACCCGTTAATAATCCTTTACTGCGATTAATTCTGATTAAAGCTATTATCTCTAAAAGTACCAGAATACCTGCCATAGTAGCTGATACCCATGCTCCCTCACCACTTCGTGCCGACTCTAAGGCAAATATTAATAATAAGGGAGAAGAGAGTAATGCCAACACCAATACCCAGATCGCCAGGGACGATACTTTTGATTTTTTACATTGACTGTTATTAACCTGGGTATTCATGAATATAGATTTTATTCAGGTCGTGTGTAAATACTTTATAATTTTTACTATGTAGTTTTACATTTTGATTTTTAATATTTAATATCCAGAATAGGGAGACAGCCATCAGATTACTATATCAAAAAAGGCAATGGATATCTAATTCAATCCGTACTCTTTGATTTTCCGGTAGAGGGTACGTTCACCGATGCCGAGCATTTTGGCGGCCATTTCTCGGTTGCCGTTGACCATTTCGAGGGTGCGCTGGATGGCGGTTTTTTCCAGTTCGTTGAGGTTGACGCCGGCCAGATTGCTCAGGGTTTCCTCTCCGGAGGCCTGCTGGTGCATCTCAAAGGGCAGGTCCGCCACATCGAGGAGTTCCGAATCGGTCAGGACCACCATGGTTTTCACGCAGTTACGCATCTCGCGGACATTGCCGGGCCAGTCATAGCTTTTAAGGCTGCGCAGGGCCGCCGGCGTAAAGCCGCGCACCGGCCGGTCTTCGGACTGGGCAAATTCATTAAGGAAGTGATTGAGCAGCAGGGGGATATCTTCGCGCCGCTGGCGCAGGGGAGGAATCTCGATGTTCACGCCCCGGATCCGAAAATACAGGTCCTGTCGGAATTCTTTTTCTTCCACTTTTGTTTCCAGGTTCTGGTTGGTGGCGCTGATGATCCGTACATCGACGCGGGTTCCCTGTGTGGAGCCCACAGGGATAACTATCTGGTCCTCCAATACGCGCAGGAGTTTGGCCTGCATGGTAAGGGGCATATCGCCAATCTCATCCAGGAACAGGGTGCCACCGTCCGCCATGGCGAAATAGCCTTTGCGGTCATTGAGCGCGCCGGTAAAAGCGCCCTTGACATGGCCGAACAGTTCACTTTCCAGCAGGTTATCCGTAAGCCCGGCACAATTGACCGGCACAAAGGGTTTGTTTTTGCGGGGTGAGTTAAAATGGATAGCCTCGGCAAATAGTTCCTTGCCAACCCCGCTTTCACCCTGGAGCAGCACAGTCAGGCTGCTCGCGGCAGCGCGATTGAGTTTGTCGGCAATGCGCAGCATGGCCGGTGATTCTCCAATAACGCCGCTGAAGTCGAACTTATCTTCCAGGTGGGTCTGGAGTCGCTGGTTTTCCCGCATGAGTCTGACTTTTTCCGCGGCCCGATTGACCACTGCGCGTAATAAATCGAGGTCAATGGGTTTTTCAATATAGTCATACGCCCCTTCGCGCAGGGCGGTTTTACAGGTTTCAATGGAACTGTGCGCGGTAATCAGTACGACCTCACAGGACTGGTTGCTTTTGACAATCTCCTCCAGTACGCCCAGCCCGTCAGTTTCACCGCCCAGCTTCAGATCGGTCACGATCACATAAAAATCGCCGGCCTGGAACTTATCCAGCCCCTCCCGGCCATTGGCGGCAGTAGTGACAGAATAGGCTTCTCGTTCCAGGGCCTCGGCCAGGGCTTCGGCATGGGCCGTCTCATCTTCAATGATCAGAATCGGTATTTTTTCACTCATGGTGTATTCATTGTACCCGATTTATCCGGCGAATCAATCCTTAAGCCGGGGCAGTTCGATGGTAAATCGGGTTCCCTTGCCGGGTTCACTTTCCAGGTAGATATTGCCCTGATGTTCTTCAATGATGCGCTTGCAGGTAGGCAGTCCCAGGCCGGTGCCCCCGGGTCGGGTGGAAAAATAAGGATCAAACGCTTTTTCCTGCTGTTGTTCATCCATGCCACAGCCGGTATCGATGACCTCCACCACAATCATATCATCCTGATTGAGGGTACGGATCATCAGTTCGCCGCCCTGTTCATCCATGATCTGGATGGCATTGATAAAGAGATTAAGAAAGGCCTGCTTGATGAGGTCTTTGTCAATACGACAGTAAGCGGGCTCCTTATCCAGGCTCCTGCGAATTTGCACGTTAGAGTTGATGGCCTGAGGTTCATAAAAATCGATCAGGTCTTCCAGGATTTCATTTAAATCGTGCCGGGCCAGATGCACTTCCATACGCCCGGCATAACGCAGGAAATCGTTAAGCGTATTGGTGAGACGATCCGTTTCCCTGGTAATGGTTTCGATTTTACGTAACTGACGCCGATAAAGCTGTTCGGTCTGGTTTGCGCTCGAGGTCTCTTCATGGGATGTTATCGTGCGGGACAGAGATTTGATATCCTCGGAAAGGAGCTGTAAATTGACCTTGATGGTCGAAAGAGGATTGCGTATTTCGTGTGCCAGATGGCCGGCCAGAATCCCCATTTTACTCATGGCTTCGGCCTTTTTTTCCGCCTGCCGGGTTCGGTGTATCAGTTTTCGCTGTTTAATACTATGACGGCGCCCGCGGTGACGTAATCCTGTCACCGTTGCCAGGATCGTCACGAGTACCCCCAGCGTGAATGCCACCGCAATATTAATCATAGCTATAGGTATTTATTTCTGCGCCACCGCCTCAGCCGACTTATTATCAATAAACAACGCAGGAAACGATAAGGCGTAACTATCCTGCGTCTTCGGTATTATTGATAAAACGTCTTGTATTAAAAGTAAAACAGATTTAAATGCTACACCAGAGAGGCTTCTTCTTTCATGGCTGCCTTGCGTGAAAGTTTGATTCGGCCCTGTTCATCAATCGCGATCACCTTGAATTTCATGGTATCGCCCAGGGAACAGACATCTTCCACCGATTTTACATATTTATCTGAAAGTTCGCTGATATGGCATAAACCTTCCATACCCGGGGCATACTCAATAAAGGCGCCAAAGTCCTTAATCGAAACAACCTTGCCATCCACCGAAGTGCCGATCTGCAGGGGCCTTGTCATTAATTCGATAATCTGCTTGGCCTTGAGATGCCCGTCACTGTCAAACGACGAAATAAAGACGGTGCCGTCATCTTCGATCTCAATAGTGGACCCGGTTTCCTCCTGAATCCGTTTAATTTCCCGGCCGCCCGGTCCGATGATTTTCCCGATCATGTCAACGGGTATGGTCAGGGACAGCAGTTTCGGCGCATAAGCGGAAAGGGATTTACGCGGCTGGTCAATAATACTGAGGATCATCTTTAGAATCTCAATGCGTGCATTGCGAGCCCGGCTCAGAGTTTCACGTATGCGTTCAAAGGATATACCGCGTGCTTTCAGGTCCAGTTGAATTCCCGTAATGCCGCGCTGCGTGCCGGCAACTTTAAAGTCCATGTCACCGTAGTGATCTTCCTCACCCAGGATGTCGCTGAGTAGCTGGTAATTATTCTGTTCATCGGATACCATCCCGATAGAGATGCCCGCCACCGGCCTTATAATAGGCACACCGGCATCCATCAGGGCCAGTGTCCCGGCACATACCGTGGCCATGGAACTGGAACCATTCGATTCCAGGATGTCACTGACCAGCCGGACCGTATAAGGAAAATCTTCCAGGACCGGCATCACCTGCTCCAGGCTTTTTTCGGCCAAAGCACCATGCCCTATATCCCTTCTACTGGGTCCCATTATCCGGCGAACTTCACCTACACAGAAGGGGGGAAAATTATAATGCAGCATAAACCGTTTCGTGTATTCCTCTATCAGTCCGTCAACCCGCTGGGAGTCCGCGATCGTTCCCAATGTGACTGTGACCAGGCACTGTGTTTCTCCGCGCGTAAACATGCCTGAACCATGGGTTCGCGGTAACATTCCCACTTCACCACTTAGAGTACGAATATCATTAAAACCACGGCCATCGGCCCGTTTGCATTTCATTAAATCATCGCGGGTTATTTTTTCACAAAAATCCGCGATAGCCATATTGACTAATTCCCGGGGATACTTTTCTTCACCGTCTTCCGGGCACATTTCGTTGATGAAATCATTAAACAGTGTCGTGGTTTTTTCATAGCGCTCCTGTTTGGTGGGCAATACTCGTGCCTGACGGAAGGGCTCGTCCAGTCTTTCCTCCAGAATTTGCATCAGTTCGCTGATATCAGGAGGCGTGAATTCCTTTTTTTCCTTGCCACAATCGGCTGCCAACTCGGAAATCATATCACAGACTTCTATAACCGTCTTATGGCCAAATTCGATCGCTTCGGAAATAATATCTTCCGAAAGCTCTTTAGCGGCGACTTCAATCATATTTACAGACTCTCGGTGACCGCTTAAGGTCAGATTGAGAGAGGACTTATCCAGTTCCTGATGAGTGGGATTGATTATAAATTCATCATTTACCCGTCCAATTCGTACTGCGGCAATCGGCCCTTCAAAGGGAATGTCGGAGATAGCCAGCGCTGCCGAAGAGCCGATCATGGACAGAATATCCGGGTCATTCTGCTGGTCGGCAGACCAGACCATAACCTGGATTTGTACTTCATCCCGGTAACCCTTGGGAAATAAGGGGCGGATAGGCCTGTCTATCATACGCATGGTCAATATTTCCTTATTCGTGGGACGACCTTCGCGTTTGATAAATCCGCCCGGAAATTTTCCTGCCGCTGAGGTCTTTTCCCGGTAATCAACACTTAACGGGAAAAAATCGATTCCTTCTCTGGGTTCCGCTCTTACTACCGTGGCCAGAATTACCGTATCACCATAACGTACGACCACTGCTCCATTTGCCTGTTTTGCCAGTTTGCCTGTCTCAATAGAGAGCATCCTTCCTGCAATTTGTCTTTCTACTTTCTTTACCATTGACATCATATTATCCTACTTTCTTTTTCTTGCCTGTCTTAACAACATCTACCTTCACAGGATGCTATAAACACTGCTGCACTAATTTCCATCTATCCAATCAAAATTACATTTTTTATATTCTTGAGATATTATCACTACGTTGTCTGTGAATGTTCAATAAACATGTGGACTCTAACTAAAGCTGATACCCCGTGTTTGGATATTAATTGACGTACATTCACCGCTTATTCCACCCAAAGGGAATAAAAGAATATCGATCCATGGTTGGTACTTATATCTTCTATTTGCGTAAACCAAGTCTGGAGATGATCGAATTGTAGCGGTCACGATCATTTCGCATGAGATATTTAAGTAAACTGGAACGCTTACCCACCATTTTTAAAAGGCCGCGGCGTGAAGAATGGTCTTTTTTGTGTGTTTTTAAGTGCTCTGTCAAATCCATGATACGACTGGTCAGGAGTGCAACCTGCACTTCCGGTGAGCCGGTATCGCCTTCATGTATGGCGTAGTCCTGGATTACTTTGTTTTTAAGTTCTGCAGTAATCATCTCGTGTCCCTTCCCCAGTCAGCCCGAACAACGGCACCGACCAGCTAGAAGTATTATCATTATTATATTTACATATACCTGAAAATATTATCGGCAATGCATCTACATTTTAGTAAACCATACATGATTTTCAAAAATAAATCAATCTAAATCCCGGAATCGATCTGAAACTTCCCCAAAAAATTTCGGCACTTTCTATAATCTATTGATATTAAATAAGTTATGATTATTTTTTTAACCAGATTTATAGTAAGTTATATACATAACTTGTGTTCATATTATACGGCATTTTATATAAAGAAAAGAGGACAAAACCAGAGAAGTTTTGCCCTCTTTTGCATCTGTTTATAAATTCAGAAATTAAGGTTTTTTCCTGCGATAGATCAACCAATAGAAAACTCCGACAAAACCGGCGCCCCCTACAATATTACCCAGAGTTACCGGTAATAGATTGACAATAAAGAAGTTAGACCAGGTTAAATTATCCATAACCGTCTGGGTGCCATCTTTAATAAATAGTCCAATCGGGATGAAATACATATTTGCCACACAGTGCTCAAAGCCTGAAGCAACAAAAGCAGTAATGGGAAACAGGATACAAAGGATTTTATCTGTACTGGTACGAGCGGAAAAACACAGCCAGACCGCCAGGCAAACAAGGGCATTACAATAGATGGCTCTAAAGAAATAGGCGAGAAAGCCGACATCGGGATTGCATTTACCTGCGGCTATGTTCATGGCTGTCTGACCCACTGCACCCCCATCCATGGTATATTGAGTGCTTAAATAGATAAAAAAGGCTGTTGCTACAGAACCAACAAAATTACCTAAATAAACGATGATCCAGTTACGTAAAAGCCTGACAATAGAGACTTTACCGCTGATAGTCGCCATTAATATCAGGTTATTTCCAGTAAAAAGTTCAGCCCCGGCCACGATTACTAAAATAAGTCCGATACAAAAAACCAGACCTCCCAGTAGTTTGGTTAATCCGAAACCCATTACGGCCTTGGTACCAGTGATTGTGACAGTACAAAATTCCGCACCCAGGCCGATAAATGAGCCGGCCAGAATAGCCAGTAAAAACATAGTCAAAGCATCCATATTAGCTTTGGCTACCCCTACATTTTCTGCCTTTTCCGCCATGGCCGGCGGTAATAATGCATCTACAGAAAAATCTCCGTTTGACATGTCATACTCCATATAAAAAGAAATAAAAAAAGGTCTGTCCTGCTTTTTCAGCAAGACCCGATACTTTCAAATTCAATTTTCAATTACTATATGACAATAAATCGTCAAAAAACAACCGAAGCCTGATAAAAGCCTCAGAAATTTTAAAATCAAAATAATACAAGAGACACATTTAATGTCAACGATATTGCCGGGATTTATATACAACGACTGGTACATCAAGATTGAGTAGTCTTGTAACTGACTGGAATTAAACTGGTTACATAAAGGAAGCTATGGTAACCAGTTTACTGCATCCCCGGCGTGATATGTGATGATGAGATCGGCGCCGGCACGTTTAAATGAAGTCAGTATTTCCATGACACACTGCTTTTCATCCAGCCAGCCCCGCTCGCTTGCGGCTTTGACCATGGCGTATTCACCAGAGACGTTATAGGCGGCACAGGGTATATTAAAGAGCTCTTTTATTCGACAAATAACATCCATAAAGGACAGGGCAGGTTTGACCATGACGATATCAGCCCCTTCCTGGATGTCTATTTCAACCTCACGGAGGGCTTCGTTAGAGTTGGCACAATCCATTTGATGACTGCGCCGATCGCCAAATTGGGGTGCTCCCTGGGCCGCATCGCGGAAAGGACCGTAGAAACTGGATGCATATTTGGCGGAGTAACTCATAATCGGCAGATGTTGATATCCCAGGCCGTCCAGAGTTTCCCGGATGATACCAACAGCGCCATCGATCATGCCCGAAGGGGCCAGCATATCCGCACCGGAGCGTGCGTGGGAAGCTGCCTGCAGGGCTAAATTATCGAGTGTGGCATCATGGTCGAGAACTTTTTGGCCGTTACGCTCAACCAAAACCCCGCAATGACCATGAGTTGTGTATTCACAAAAGCATACATCAGTAATAAGAATCATCTTCGGAACCGCTTTTTTCAAGGCCCGGAGTGCCTGCTGAATGATACCATGTTCGTCATCCCAGGTATCCGAGCCTGCTTCATCTTTGCCGGCGGGGATTCCAAATAAAAGCACAGCTCGGAGCCCGGCATCATATAATCTTTGAGTAACCTCAATCAGATTATCAATGGAATACTGGAATTGACCCGGCATAGAGTCAATTTCGTTTTTAACCTGGTCGCCGTGGTGAACAAACAGAGGTTGTATCAGATCGCCTGCCTCAAGGCGGTTCTCACGGACCATCTGGCGAAACGTTTCATTGGCCCGTAAACGGCTTAATCGGTTAACAAGATAGGTCATGGTATTATCCTTATGAATAGGAGGTTATTTGATTAATTGTGATATCTTTTTAAATGCCGGATGTTTACTGGTAGCCGTCATTTCCAGAATAGCCGCTTCCGTTGTCGTTATGACGGCGCCGGATTGTCGTAATCGTTCTACGGCTATCTGCTTGTCTGTGTCATGCCGGGAACCCACGGCATCGACGGCAATATAGGGAAATAATCCCTGTTTGATGGCATCATAGGTGGTCTGGGCCACACATACATGGGCTTCCAGGCCGATCAGGAGCAACTGTTTTCGATTATATGAAAGTAACGCCTGGGTAACTTTTTTATCCAGACATGAACTGAACGTGACTTTATCATAATAAGTGATATCACCTAATACATCCTGTAAAGGCTTGAGGGTTCGGCCCAGTCCTTTGGGGTATTGTTCAGTGACAATCACAGGTATCTCCAGTAACTGCGCTGCCTGGACCATAATGCAGCTTCTTTGTACGATGTGATCGAGGTCTGGAATATGATTAATAAAAGCCTCCTGGATATCCACTACCATCAAAATGCATTTTTCCGATGATAACATGGGACTTTTCGACATTCAAAGGTCTCCAAAGGTAAAAATACTATACAATTTCGCACGTATTGCGGATTAGCCATCTTTGTGCCACAACCTTATCGGCCATGCTGACACGCGCAACATGTCAGATAAATATAGCATGAATCCCGCCGATATTCAAGCTAATCATTAGCAGCCACGGCCAGAACCGCAGCACTGATTTTCCGTGCCCCGGCCCGGCGGAGTGTCCCGGCAGCCACTCTCAGCGTGGTGCCTGTGGTAGTAACATCATCGATCAAGCATATATGTTTGTCTTTAAAATTATGTCCTGCACGAACCGCAAAAGCTCCTCTGATATTTGCCAGGCGATCAGTGAGCGAGGTCAGGGATGTTTGAGGCGGCGTATTGCGAATACGAACTAAATCGCTTGAAACGGGGATATGGATTCCCTGTTGATGCAGGGCGGCGGCTGTGGACCGGGTTAGCAGCTCGGCTTGATTATAGCGTCTGGCCCAGTAACGGCGCCAGTGCAGAGGAATAGGAACCAGCATATCTGCCGCTGAGATTTCCCTCTCACCGGATATGGCCGCTGCCAGCAGATGGCCCAGAAAATGATCCAGGCGACTTTGACGGCGGAATTTCAGGGCCAGGATCAACTCACGCAATATAGTCTGATAATTTCCCAGGCGCACGACCCGTGAAACCACAGGGCGGGTATTACGACAGCGGTGACATCGGCCATTGACCAGAGAATATCGTCCGGCACTGTGACCACATACAGGACAGGCCTGATCCTGCAGGGTATCCTGTAAGCTTTGCCAGCATTCCCGGCAAAGCACCGCATCGTTGCTTTCTAACTCTATCCGGCAACCCGCACAGACAGGCGGACACACCATATCCAGAGCCAGAATAAATGGGCGATGGATAATTGATACTAATTTTTTTATCAACCGGTTAGATACTTTCATAGTAACTCGTCTTAAAGAAACCCTTGGTCAAAGGAGTATTTTATTTAAATTCACAGCCTGTGTAAAGGCGTAATCCTTATCCTGCGGCCCCTGAGCCGCGAAACCCAGACAGCAATTCTGTTGACAAGAAGGCTGATGGCCTATAGTATGATAATCCGATAGAGTGCTGTAAATAAAATACTTATATATATGAATTCCGGATTTGGCTGTTATGGTTTTTACTATCCAGCGATATATATTTAGAGATTTGTTCAAGATTTTTTTCCTGGCTTCCCTGGTTTTATCAATGGTCATGGGCCTGGGTGCGATGTTACAGCCTCTGCGCCAATTCAGTATTAATCCGGGACGTGTGCCGGAACTAATACTATATACCTTACCAATTACCATGACCATGGTCTTGCCCATAGCCGCTCTTCTGGCGGCTACTCTGGTTTACGGGCGTCTGGCCGTGGATAATGAAATAACGGCCTGCCGCAGCAGTGGCATAGGGTTACTGACCTTGATTTATCCGGCTCTGGCCTTGTCTTTAATTGTTGGCACCATAACCCTTTTATTGGTGTTTCATGTTATACCGGATTTTATTGCCCGCTCTGAGAGGATCATAAAAGAAGATGCCAAAGCCATCATATTTCGTGAAATAGAGAAAAGGGGTAATCTGGGCGAGATGTTTAAGGGGGTCAAAATCCACGCTGACTATGCCGATCCGGAAAACGACCGGCTTGTCGGTGTGGTCGTGCTGCTGCGGGAAAAACAGAAAATCGAATGGATGATTAATGCCAGCCAGGTGTATATCACAGTAGAGGAAGGCAAGCCGTCCGGGCAGATAAAACTGAGTTTATATGACTGTATCATGGTTGATGATAAGAACCAGACCACCACGATTCCAACCTGGAGTTTTGCCTATCCGTTGCCCCAGTTATTAGCCGATGACATCAAATTTAAAAAGTTGAAGGAATTGAAGGAGATTGAAGAGGATATGACCAGATTTGAGCCTGTTTATCAATTGCATGAACAGGTTCGACATCAGTATATCACCGAGCGTTTTTTTCAATGGTGTCAAAATCAGATAGACACTCAACAATATATTGATTTAAACGACAACTATAAGCGGCGATTACTGGTTTACGCTGACAGCTGCAGTATCAGGGATAACCCGGATAAGCAATTCCAGAAAAAAGGCTGGCAGGGGCGATCGTCCCGGTCTGCCAGGACCGCAGTTCTCAAAGCGCAGGATTCATCGTCTGAATGGCCGCTAAAGGTGGATCTTTATCGGCAGGTCGATGATATGTATCCGGAAAAAATATTTCAGTCGCCCGGGGCCGTATTAGTGGTCAATACCGATTTGGGCAGGGCGAAAGCACAGATAAACTTTAATAAAGTCAGGTGGCATTATCTTGATGACAGCCTCGAATATGCTCTTACGGATTATGGTCTGCCGGAAATAAATATACCGGAAGAAATTGTCCGAGAGGCTGAAACGATGTCGTTTCTTCCCGAAGATGGTCTGGACATGAACGCTTTGTTGGCTGGCAGGTCTTCCTCGTATTTGATCCGGCTGTATGACGAGTTAAAGGATGAATGTCTCAGCCTGACAGCCCAGATCCAGGCGGAAAAAAACTCGCGTTTTGCCTTTGGTGTCAGCTGCGTGGTGCTGGTCCTGATGGGCGCGGCATTGGGTATTGTATTCCGCAGCGGACATCTGCTGACGGCTTTTGGTGTCAGTTCCGTGCCTGCGGCGTTTTGCCTGATAACCATATTCACCGGCAAGCATATTTCCGAAGGGAATCCGGAAAATATCGGGCTGGGTATTATGTTTCTCTGGGGCGGAATTATGGTGGTGGGACTGGCCGATATTTTTGTGTACCACCGGCTTTTAAAGAATTGACAGGATAGAATAGTAATTTAATGAGTGATTCAGAAAAAAAATTCAGGTGGCCGGCATTGATGAAGATCCTGGACCGTTATGTTGCCCAGGAGTATGTGTTCAATTATCTTATTGCCCTGCTGGTGGTGATATCTCTGCGTGTGCTCATAGATGTGTTTATCTATTTTGATGAATTTCTGGAGGAGACGGCCGCGGGAGAAACGCTGGGAGCCCTGGATGTGATATTCAAGATTATCGGGTATTACGGCCCCAAGTTGTTTGAATATTTCCGTGATTTTTCCGGGACTATTATTTTATTGGCGGCGGCATTTGCCCTGACACGCATGACCCGCCAGAATGAATTGACCGCGGTCCTGGCCAGTGGAGTCAGCCTCAAGCGTGTTATCGCTCCGGTCGTTATCCTGGGATTTTTATTGAATATGTTGATGGTTCTCGACCAGGAACTGATTTTGCCCCGTCTGGCGGACAAGCTCAGTCGCTACCACGATGAATTGGAAGGACCCAAATCGATACCGATATGTTTAATTCCCGACCGCGAAGGCGCTCTTGTCTGTGCCCAGGCGTATGATCCCCGCACCATGACCATGACCAATATACATATTATTCTGCGCCGGGACCTGCAAATGGTCGGCCTTATCACCGCGGAACAGGCGCTCTGGGACGGAACAGAATGGATTTTAGAAAAGGGCAGATTGTATGATCAGAGCTCTGATAATCCTACGGATGCGGCGGTCACTCATCCGGTCCGATCCATAAGCAGGTATCCTTCTGACGTGACCCCGGAGGATATATTGCTGCAGAGAAATTCGGATTTCAAGTCTCTGATGAGCACCGGTGAACTCACAGACTTGCTGCGTCGGGGTAACATGACGGCTGCGGACCAGGCCGAGGCCAAGAGCGAGATTAATTTTCGTATTACCGATCCGATTATAAATATGATTATGCTGCTGCTGGGACTGACCATGCTTGTGTCACGGGAGATACGAAGTACCAGGTCAGCGATGTTCCTGGCGTTTATGGGTGCCGGCGGGTGTTTTGTGGTCACCTTTACCTGCAAGCTGCTGGGAGGGGATGTACTGGTACCCTACCTGGCGGCCTGGCTGCCGATTATTGTATTTCTGCCCTTGTCGGTCCTGGCCGTGGATGGAATGAAAACGTGAAATGACAGTTGTCAGTTGTGTGTTGTGAGACTAATGAAGTTTGTTAATCTATTATGGAGAGACCTATGGATTGTCAGAAAGAATCGAATATGGAAAACTGTATCTGTAGCTATCCGGGCTGTTCGCGTAAAGGAGTTTGTTGTGAGTGTTTGACCTATCATCTTCAGAGCAAACAACTGCCCGGCTGTTGTTTTCCGTCGGCTGTGGAAAAGACCTACGATCGCAGCTTTAAGGCCTTTGCCAAAGCCTGGGGTTTATAACGGGGGGTAGTGACGATCTTTGAGTGTATCCGGCGGATGACAGATGTCCGGGCGGGTCCGGGTGAGAGGATTTCGAGATCCTGCTATTAACCGGGTTCCGTATTGTCATTCAGGTCCGCCGATTCGGTTTCAGGGGAATCGTCCTTTTCTTCCTCCACCTTATCTTCGAGAAGATCAGCGAGTTTTTTAGTCATCACCTCGGCTTTGTAGCTGGGAATCTGGTAGATCCAGCCGGTATGTTTTTTGTTAAAACCATTGGATGCGTCCCGGGCCAGAAATTTTGCCTCCATCTCCTTGAGTTCCTCATCTGTCTTGTTTTGTTTCATAGACTGAATGAACTCCGGGGTATTTTGTGGTAATTCCTCGGTATATTCCGACCGGCATGTGATATAATAGTTATTGTCCTTTTTGGCTATGTCAAAGGTACAGACGGTCTTGTCTTTTAATTGGCATACATAGGTGTGTTCAAATTTCAGATCGGCATTCTTATCGGATTGTTTTTGCACATCCTGAAAATCCAGAGAGGTCAGTGCCGAAAAAACCCGCTCATATTCAGTGCCTTTGGCGGTCTTGCCTGCCGGGATGTTCAGCATATTGATATTGCCAATTTCATCGGAGGAAATCGAGTAAGACCCTTCGGGCCCGGTAACGGTAACACGCGCGATGTCTTCTTGGGTGACTTTGAAAATTTCTTTATCCACAAAACTCAGGGCCGAGGTCTGCAGCCAGCGAACCTCGGGTGAAACATAGACCTGGTTGCTCTGTTTCTCATCGTTAGTGAGCTTGCGCACGCAGGTGCCGTTCCCTTCGGGCATTCGTTTACCCACGATTATTCCGGTAATCAGCTTTTGATCCTTATCCAGGAATCGTATTACATGCTGGGCCTTGTCTTCGGTTACTTCCAGCTCTTCAAAGTTGTCGGGATTGTCGGTCAACCGTTCGCCGCTTTTGATCTCCAGCAGGGAGGTCAACAGGTTATTTATCTTGGGCAGTGCGGCCGGATAATTGTCCTTATCCGTAACCACAAACCCGTTGCCCTTGCGCTGGAGGGTCGCTTTTTCATCCTGTCGGGTTAAGACAATGGTATCGATCAATGCCGTGTTCAGTCCCTGAAACAGGGGGACATCAGATTTGGTCGTAACCACTTCCTGGTGCGTGAGAAAGGATACCAGAAAGGCCAGACCCGCCATAATCACAGCTGCCACACCGAGAATCGAAAGATTTTTGTCGCTCATTGAGAACTCCTGATTCTACTCCTGTATTATTACCATATTTTTTGTACGATAAATCCTGAACTTTCAGCGATCCCTCAGAATATCCAAAGAATAATCGGATATTCCACTAACAGGCTGAGTGTTCAAGATTCAGCTTGTAAATTATTTGGGCTAATTATTTCGATTTTTTTTCGTATCAGTTACGCATCACTGGCATGGCTGATATAACGCCGGCGCAGCAGGGATCGCCGCAGTGATAAAACAATGACAATGACCATGATAATCGCGGGAGCCAGCAGTATATTGAACATTTTGAGCCGGTTCTGCAGGGCCTCGATTTTTTGCCGTCTCTTGTCCTGAACCTTACGCAGTTCGCCCTCGGCGATACGTATCTTATTATTGATTTCTGCCGTGGGCCCGGCCAGTTCCGCCGCGTCGATAACGGTTTCTCCCTTATTACGGGCCTCATTGACGATGTTTCTTAATTCTTCCTGATACTTTTCTATTTCAGCCGTGATTTTTTCTTCTTCCTCGGCGGTTTCTTTCTGGGTTTCTTTCTCTATCTCGTCTATCAGGGTAAAGGGCCGTTGGAAATTACCCCGGCTGCGGATGGCTATCAGATCGCCGGACCCGCTGATACTTTCGAGGGTATTCAGCACTAAAGCCAGGTTGTCACCACGCGGGAACATGCCAAACAGGGGATGGGAAGAAAAGGCCACGTGATTGGCCAGGAAGTCAACATCGGTAAAAATTACCACCGCGCAGTCGGTATCTTCCGCCGCTTCGATCAGGCCGGTTATTTTTTTCATCTCCTTTTCAGGTTTTGTCCCGTCTTCATCAGATTCAGGATCGGCTTCGGATTCCACCTCCACTTCAATCCCGTCGGGAAACGCCGATTTGAACCGGCCCGTAATCAGGCCGCCGAGAACCACCGGTTTGGTACCGGGTGTAAAATTGGCCATCAGGCTTTCACTGTTCATCATTTGCAGTTCATAGGGATTGCTGACCTTCCAGGTGTTCCCCTGCGGGGTAGTGGTCAGCAGTGGCACAAAATTACAGGAAGGTTGGTTGGTGTCTTTATCTTTTTCCTCTGTGTCCTCCGAGTCCGTGGTAAGTTGTTCCAGCGCTCCGGCAAACCAGACCTGGACCTGATTGAGGTCAGTGGTAATAGTATTTTTCGTATTGAAGCAGTCGGGCTTTTTGAGTTCCAGGATACCTATGATTGTTTCGGGGGCCCCGTTTCTGCGCATCATTTTCATGGCCAGATTCAAATCTCCGGCAAAGATATCGGGTTTCATGTTAACGCCCCAGGTATTCATCAGTTTCGAAAGATTTGAGCTGCCTGACTCCGGGGGAATACCCTGTCTCATCGCCTGCGGGTCCGGCAGGTCCAGGAAACAATGCGGGTCCACAGATACGATGGTTCGACCTCCCCTGAGTACAAACTGGTCAATTGCAAAGAGTGTCTTTTGGGGTAAATCCTTGGGATGGATGAGCAGCAGGATGTCAATATCTTCAATGCTATCAAGGTCGGGTTCCAATCTGATAACATCATATTTCTTTTTCAGGGCTGTGACAAGCTCCCACGGCAGTTCCAGTTCCTGACCCTGCATACGTTTCATCTGGGCCATATAGCCGGTCACATCATCACCCATCACCGGCAGGGAACTGAGCACCCCGATTCTACGTTTCTCCCGGGTCAGCAGGGTATCAATTAAATAGCTGATGTCATATTCCACAAAATTCTGCCGGTCCTGACTGAAAAATTCGATTGATTTCGTAGCCCCGAATTCGGTTTTGGCGACCAGCCCGAAAAAGTAACTCTCATCTTCAGTAATCTGAAACCGCCGCAAACCATAACGCAGTGCTTCCTGTTCATCCTCGGAATAGGGGCGGGGATCGATCACTTCCAGTTTCACCATGCCGTTCGATTGGGCGGCATATTCTTCCAGCAGGGCCCTGACAAAGAAGTAATACTCGTTATATTGCTGAATATCATCCGTGGCCTTCATGGACGCCGTCTTGGAATAATACAGCTTGATGGTGATGGGTTGGTTCAATTTGGCCAGGATCGATTTGGTGCCGTCCGAGAGCGAATATATCTTCTGCTGGGTTAAATCCGCCTTCCACGATAATCTGGCATCCAGGTTCTGACATATACTGATCGCACTGAAGGTGATTACACCGATAAAGAATATGGCAAATATGGCTTTTATTGTTCTGTTCATCAGGCAGCCTTCCTTTCATCAAGAACAACCGTGCAACCCCAGATCCAGCCGGCCATCAAAATGATAAAGAACGATATGTCCCGGAACTGCAGCACACCTCTCTGTATCGTATTGAAATGATTCTGAATACTGAGCGTTTCAAACGCTGATACCACCGTCGCCGGCAGGAAACCGGAGAGATAATCCAGCGTGGTCGGCATCCCGGCAAAAAGCAGGATCCCGCAGGCCACGACCGCCAGTATAAAGCTGATGACCTGGTTTTTGCTCAATGCCGAGAAAAAACTGCCCACGGCCAGGTAACTCCCGGCCATTAAGAACGCGCCCAGGTAGCCTAGCACGATTTGCCCGATATCCGGTTCGCCCAGATAGGCGACCGTTAACGGCATGGGAATGGTCAGCAACAGTGCCAGTCCCAGGAATAACCAGGCCGCCACGAATTTTCCGAGGACCGCCTGCCTCACCGTTATCGGCAGCGTCAGCAGCAGTTCAATCGACCCGCTTCTGCGCTCTTCCGACCAGAGTCGCATCGCCGTACACGGCGCTATTAACACCAGCAGAAGCGGTATCATACTGAAAAACAGCCGCATGTCCGCCTGGCGAAACTCAAAAAATTTGTCCCGGAAAGGCATATACCCGGCGAACGATAAAAATATCACCAGGAACACATACGCCACCGGGGTGACGAAATAGCCCTTCAACTCCCTCTTGCAAACCGTCCAGAAACCATTCATAAATTTATGCTCCAAATTTTAATTTTTTCATTTTAATATGTAATATGTTTTCTTATGCACTTTTTTTGCGGGTGATCTTCCTGAATACTTCGTCCAGCGAGCAGTGATATTCTTCCTTTAATTTTGCAGGCGTGGAATCCACCAGTATTTTCCCCCTCGCAATGATAATCGTGCGGGTACAGATGGCCTCCACTTCCTCCAGGATATGGGTTGAGATGATAATGCATTTATCTTTAGCCATTTTATTAATGAGCTGGCGAACCTCATATTTCTGATTGGGATCCAGCCCGTCGGTCGGCTCGTCCAGGATCAGGACCTGGGGATCGTGAATCAATGCCTGGGCCAGACCCACGCGCCGCCGATAGCCCTTGGACAGGGTCTCGATACTTTGATGATACACCGATTCAATGGAACAGAGCTTGACCACTCGTCCGATGGCCTCTTTACGCCGGGCGCCTTTAATCTCCCGCGCATCGCAGATAAAATTCAGGAACGAGCCCACTGTCATCTCCCCGTAGGCCGGGGCATTCTCCGCCAGGTAACCCACCGATTCTCTCACCTTGATCGGGTCTTTGATAATATCATACCCGCAAATACTGGCCGTACCGCTGTCCGGCGGCAAAAAGCAGGTCAGCATCTTCATAGCCGTACTCTTGCCGGCACCATTGGGCCCCAGAAACCCCAGCACCTCGCCTTTGCCCACCTCAAACGATATCCCATCCACCGCCACCAGCGGACCAAAACTACGCCGCAACTCCTGAACACTAATCATTACATCTTTCACCGTTATAGTATCTCCTAACTGCTCCCGAACCGACCGGCCCGGTTGTAAATATAGTTATTACAATTAGTTGTAGTGGTCAATGGCGATTTTGATTAACCAAAGTTCCCACTCCATAATGTGAAATATTATGATGATTTTCATCCCAGAGTCAATACACATTTTTTTGATTTTAAAGTAGCTCAAGCTTCCAG
>JAFGHE010000158.1 GCA_016930295.1 Sedimentisphaerales bacterium | reverse complement strand
TTCTCAAGAAATTGTCTAATCCGTTTTTGCTGCTCCGGTCCGGCGGCATAAGGTGGTTCTGCAAGTATTTCCCTGCAAAGTTGTTTACAGGAAAGTGCATATTTGAGACCGGCCAAGTATTCCGGCTGATAAATGTTTTCAATAACAGCCATAACCATTTTTTGGAGGCGTTCTATTTCCGATATTTTCTTTTGAACGGCAGCATTGTATAAACCAACATATAAATCAGGAAATAAGTTGGCCCCTCCGGTAACGCCTCCGTCAGCTCCTGCGCGAATGGCTTCTGCGAGCAATTTCTCTAAACCCATCAACACGGACCAATCCGGCCTGATATTTTTTAATTGTATCAATTCTTTGAAATAATTCAGGTCGCCAGAACTGTCCTTGATCGCCGCAATCTTTTCAAACGAAAGGAACTTTTTGACGGTTTCGATCTGGAAAACAATATCCTGATCAGGTCTGTTATAAAGACAGACAGGCAACGGACATTTTTGAGCGAACGCCTGGGTATATTCCAGCACGGCATCCTGGGTAATCGGAAAATACGGTTCCGCCAGGAAAATGCCGTCGGCACGGTTCTCGGCAGCAATGTGTGCCAGCGCAGTAGCCTCTGAAAGCTCGGTGTTTATGATGCCGACACATACCATTGTGCGGCCGGCAGTGTATCTGCAGACCGCTTCAATGATTTGACGGCGAATAGAAGAGTTCAGACTTAAAGCCTCTCCTGTAGTACCGAGAATCAAAATGCCATGTACCTGCCGGGCGATGACATGGTCGATTAGACCCTGAAATTGCTGTATGTCCGGGACATCCGGCTCGGCCAGCGGCGTCACCAGCGGAACAATAATGCCTCGAAATAATGGTTTGTTTCTATCATTCATTGTAGGGTGTCCATGGTGAAATAAATTGATACTGCCCGGATTCGACTATGTAAACGATATCATTCTCCTGCTGTTTCAGGAACGTGACACCATCAGCTATTTGTGCCTTGATTCCTGATTCCAAAACTTTTTCAGCATCCTGTCCCGGAATAAATACAGTGGCTTTTGTATTAGGAGGTATCGTCACATCTAATAGAAAACGGCCATTCTTGAGAGTCCAATTCGATACGACCAATCCTCGAATGGATTGATAAGAGGTTCTTGCCCAGGTAAGTTTGTCATCCGGCCGGGGATGTATGATAATGTTCTTGAAACCCGGCCCATCAGATTGTAGTCCACCGATGTTCTCGAACATCCACTGGCCAACTGCCCCGAATGAATAGTGTGCGAACGAGTTCATACCGGGATCGGCAAATTCCTCTTCCGATGTCCAGCCGTTCCATCGCTCCCAGATGGAGGTGGCGCCATTTTTGATGGTAAATCCCCATGAGGGGAATGTGTCATTATAAAGTAATTGATAGGCAATGTCATTACGCCCGATCTTTGTCAATGCCGGCATAAGATTCTTTGTACCTACAAAACCGGTCGAAAGATGGCCATCGCATTCCCGGATTCGACGGATCAGGTGCTCACCAGCCAGTTTTTGCCGTTCATTATCCAACAAGTTGTATGTGATGGCTAATACATAGGCTGTCTGGGTGTCCCCTTTGATTTTTCCATCGGATACGACGTATGCCTGATTGAAAGAGGGCCTGATTTGTTCGAATAATCCGCTATACGCTGCGGCATCATCCACCTTGCCAAGTGCTTCGGCGATCTTCGCAAGAAGGTTTGTGCTATGCCCGAAGTATGCCATATAGATGACCTCATGGGGTGTGTCATCATTGATATTCAGCCAATCCCCGAAGCAGTGGAATTTTTCAGGCGGCAGCAGCTCTTTAGTACAGCGGTTTCGATAAAATTCGACAAGCCTTTTCATGGCATTATAATGTGTCTGGAGGATGCGTATGTCACCGTACATCTTATAAATCGTCCACGGACAGATTATCCCGGCATCAGCCCAGGCCGGGCCACCGTCTGTCGGATTGACTTTGAGCGGGGCGTAGCGGGGAAATTGACCGTCATCACGCTGGGCATCGGTTAGATCAATCAGCCATTTTGTAAAAAACGACTGCACATCATTGTTATAACAAGCCGTGTTGATATAGACTTGTGCATCTCCCGTCCAGCCATAACGTTCATCCCGTTGCGGGCAATCGGTGGGAATATCAATAAAATTCATCCGCTGCGTCCATCGAATATTGGAGTACAATTGATTGATCATTGGATCTGAACAGGCAAAACTGCCGGTCACAGGTGTATCACTGCTGAGAGCCAGACCCGTCACGGCGGCCGGATCCGGTTTATATTCCAATCCGCTGAGCTCTACATACTGAAATCCGTGATACGTAAAATGCGGTTGCCAGATTTCTTCCGCCGGGCCGCCCTTGCAGATATATACATCGGTTGCTCCTGCCGTCCGAAGGTTAGTTGTGTAGATCGTTCCATCGGGATTTAGCCGTTCGGCGTGACGGAGCTGTATTCTTTGTCCCTTTATTCCCTTGACCCTGATGCGTATGACGCCGGCAAAATTCTGCCCCATATCGAAAACATATTTACCCCTGACCGGCTCCGTCACAGAAATGGGTTTGATTGTTTCAAATGCAATCACCGGTTCAGTGACAGCGGCCTGTTTTTGCGGGTTTACCTCGGTATCGCCGATGATAACAGATTGCCATGTCGAATCGTCAAAACCGGCCTCATTCCAGCCGGGCATTTCATTCCGGGCATCATACATTTCGCCCTGGAGGAGGTCCGCCCAGACAAGCGGTCCCCGCGATGCCTTCCAGTCTGAATTGGTAGCGATGATTTGTTTTGTCCCATCCTCATATTCGATGTTAAGCTGAGCAAGTAGACGGATTTTCCGGCCGTAATGGTTTCGACGCAGTCCTCCGCCAACATAACCGGCGTACCAGCCGTCCGCCAAAATCCCGCCCATCGCATTCTCGCCACTTTGGAGTTGGTCTGTCACGTCATAGGTACGATAGTAAACCCTCTTTCGATAGTCCGTCCAACCAGGTGACAGATAGTCGTGTGTGACTCGCTGTCCGTTGACAAAAAGCTGGTAAATCCCCAGCGCGGTAGCATAGAGACCGGCACGTTTGATTTTTTTATCACTTATTTCAAAATCCTTACGAAAGTAACGGGCAGGTGGCAGTAGCCGCTTTATCGGCTTTGTTTCCTGCCACGGAGCAGTCCCGAGCGGACCGATTACGCTTGCCGGTAACCAGTTGGAGTCGTCATAGTTTTCCGTTTTCCATCCTGGATATTCCTGGGAACTAATTAACCATTTGTCGTCCGTGGTGAGTTCTAATATCCGGCCGTCTTCGGATTCGATCCTGACAGCCGCCAGGAAACCGGCCGGAGTATCCGCGTCTCCCTCATTAGCGGCAAGAAACGCTAAAATATTTCCTCCCGGCTTGAGGTAATCAGCCAGTGTAATGTCGTAGATAACTTTAGAGTTACGAAATGATCTGATAAGATTGTTGTTGAGATATAACTGGACAAAATCATCGGCGGTGTAGTAACATTCAGCTTTTTTGATGACCCAATCCTCCGGCAGGTGGAACGATTTTCTGAAATAACAGGTTTCCGGCCGGGTGCTGACATTGGCGTTTGGTTCTGACCAAATCCATTTTGCACGACTCACCACATCCGGTGCGGGAATCGGCTTGTCTTCGATATCATATCCGATCCATTCGGCTCGCCAGTCTTTGGGATGGAGCAGTCCCATGGACCATTTAGTCGGTTGACTCCAGCCGGAAGGAATGCCGCTTTTATCCCAAACTCGAACTTTCCAGAAATAGACATTATCGGATGCAAGCTGTTTTCCGGCATAGACAATGGCCGTTGTGTTATCACTTTGCATCTTTCCTGTGTCCCACATGTCCGGCTGGTTGTTTTCAAGCAGCCGGACATCCGATGCGACACATACCTGATAGGCGGTTTGTTTTTGACTACGCTCGTTGGATTTAAGCTGCCAGCTGAAACGGGGAGACAGCACATCAATGCCCATAGGATTCGTCCGGTATTCACAGCGAAGTGATGTCGGCGTGAGTTCATAGGGAGCCGGATTGAGAAGGCCCTGGCAGCTGGTACAGGCGAATAGACCAACAGTAAGCACAATCTGAAGCATAATTAGTTTCATTGTAATAGCTCCGTTAGAATCGTTTACTTTTAGAAACGTTACTGGGATCTAACTTTCAGATGCGACGGCTCATGGGCATATCCGATTTCCTGGCCGTCAGCAAAAACGCGAAAACCCTTGTCTTTGCCGTATTTTTCGCCCGTTCGATCCCACAAAATCGTAAGCTTTTTCCCATGATAAAGCACCATGTCAAGGCAGAACCAATCCCATGTCCCATCCGGAAGCAGGGGGTCAACTTCCACGATATCATCTGCACGAGGCGCCAGGCCAACCGGCCCCGTAATAACCAGATCGCAAAAGGTAGAATGATTGTAATACCGGCTTCTGTCCGAATCCGGCGTCAGCCACCTGCCGTTTATTTCGTCAAGATATTCCCCGATATAGGGCTTGTTGTCGTAGTGATGCGAGCGGGCATAAGCCCGCAACGCCTCAAAGTAGTCTTTTTTATTAACATACGGCTGTTCATAATTCCGCAGCAGATTTGCCATCGCTGTCAGTGTCTGGCTGGTGGCGAACGGCCACACAGCTCCGTCCCATTCACAAGTGCCAACACCATGACTGCGAAACTCAGGATGGCGACGTTCAGCCGTTGTGATTCCCATGGGTGATTTGAATCCTTGTGGATCCGTCAACTGCTGCCATGCTTTTTCGTAACCGTTATCCGGCAGATTAAAATACCAGGGGATATAGCCAATCTCTTCGCGAACAGTTGCCAATGTCCCCTCCGGGTGACGCACCTTGAAAAACGCTGCCTTGTCATCCCACATCAGTTCCTGGATCAATGATTTCAAGTCGGCCGCTTTCTGGGCATACTCCTGTGCTAACTTCCGGTCACCTGCCATCTCGGCTATCTTGGCAATCGCTATGGCATTGGCGAACATATAGCAATTCAGCGGCGGCCGGGCATTTTTAATCTTCCGAGAACCGCTTATGGACTCTTCCATTCCGTCCCGGACATCATATTGCCAGAAAAGACCGTTATTCAACCCTTTTTCATCCACCCATGCCTGATAATCCCGCACAAACGCATCCAGCAGGCCTGTTAAAAACGCTTTGTCCTGGTTAACCAGATATCGGCGATACAAGGCGGCCGTCGCCCAATTACTGTATTTGTGAAAATGCGGCTGCGCGGCCCCCTTGTTACCCGTGTACCAGAAGCGGGCGTACTGGTCGATATAATTGGAATCTCGTAACCAGGTTCCTTCACAGATATGATGACCAAGGGCGCAGCTGATTGTATTGTATTTGCCGCTGTGGCCAACCTTATCAAGAAATTCCGTAAAGACATAGCCTTCCGGTGTCTTTTTCAGGTGTTTGCGAAAGGTCCACCAGCGATAGTAGTAGATTTGCTCAATCGCTTTGTCCGGACATTCAAAAAAGGGGATATTATCTTTCATCCAGGCCCAGGATTCGGCATTCGATATCTCATTGACGATGTTTTCCTTTTCCATGGTGTTAAAATCGTCAACGTAGTGTCGAAAGGCCTCCGGTTTTAAAACAGACGGCTCTGAACCAATCGCCTGAAAATCTTTAATATAATACACAGCCGTTTCGACCGGCTCGTCAGCTCCCGGCTCATCCGTACCCGGGATAGATTCACTACCGCTCTTGTATTTTTGTACATCGTCCGTCAGCCGATATGGGCCGGTCCTGAAAATAATTCTTTCCGGCAGGCCTTCAGAGGCCGAAAAAGAACCATCTTTTATAATTGAATCGCCGTCCAGCTGAACCGAAAATCGCCGCTGGGAGGCATCGACCTGAAACCCCAGCGTATACCATTGCCCTGCATTCAATAATTTTGCGATTTGATAAGGCTGGCTTTCATTTTTTACCAACAATTGACGGTTGGTATCGATACGGGTTTGTATCAGCCGGTTCCCTTTTACCGTAACAATTTCAATATCCAGAACCTCTACGCATGATTCAACATACAGATCGAAAGAGAGTGTCAGGTTGGACGATTTCTGAAAGACTCTGACAGCTTTGGCATAGTCATAAGGATCTGCATCTTTGAGACGCATGCTTTTTTCAGTCTTGCCGGGAAATTCGACGATCTCCACCGGAGACCATTGCGGAGAATAGATATTCCACCCTTCAATCACGCCGCCGGTGGCCATTTGACTGAAATCATCATGAACCGGCCCCTGTACCTGCCATTGAACAGGAATGGGAATACGAGAAATCCAGATATCTTCCTTGTTCACGGAATACACAACCCATAAGTCATCATCGGGCGGATTGCCGTTGCCTTCTATGATACCACGGACATATTGCGCACCCGGACGTTTTTCACGTCCCCAGAACCGTTTGACAGGCACTTCGCTGTGAATATTGGCAAGATGGTCGTAAACAACGCCGTCGTCACTGGTTGTGATACACAACGGATGCCGGGCCATGCTGTTGGTGGGATTATAAACCAGTGCGTATTGACCGTTGTCCAGTCTTTGGGCCCAAATCTTCGCTCCTCCGTAGGTCAGCGTTTTGCACTGGACCAACGGAGACCAGGTTTGGCCCTGGTCGCGTGTCATCGTAACCCAGCGACTTTTGAAGAAACCGACCACCGCACCATCCGGGCGAGTATAAAAACAAAATGCCTTGGCAGGTTTACTGCGTCCGATGTCACCGCCCCAGGTCACTCGATAGAAGTCATCTCGGTCTTTGGCGTGAAAATCTTCCTCCCACCATTGCATCCTGCGGATTTTATCGTCCAGAAAGCTGCGGCAGGCCTCGACAAATCCGGGATCGTTGGCAGCGGTATAAAGAGGATACTTAACCTCCCCGGTCCAGTTGTCATTAACACGGATAAAATAAATCGGACCGAATGAATCATCAGGATATATTTCCCGTACTACCCGGCCGACACCATCTCCGTAAGGAGAGCCGTAAAAAGCCATGGTCAAAAACCGTCCGTTCGGAGCCATGTAGAAACCCATTCGCTGATGCATGAATTTAAATGTTATGGAGGCATCCTTCGGGTCGGCCGTGAAATAAATGGGGAAAAGCACTTGTGGTTTTCTCCAGTGCTTTCCGTCAGCGGAACGAGTCAATAAAGTCATCCCCGGCGGAATATGCTCCCCGGAGGGATTGGTCAGATACTGGCAATAAAACTGTCCGTTGGTATAGGCAAGCATAGGGGCGTGGTTATACGTCCAACCCAATCCGTCAGACCACTCCGGATGGGTTCGATTTGCCCGCATGATCTGATAGTTTTGTACGCCGATCGCCACCGGCATCTGACCATCATGATAGCCGTTTTTGTAATCACTGCTGGATACCTTTACGTCTCCGATAAAACGTACAGGTTCTTCCTCATTGTTGGCCTCTGCCCAAAGACTGGCAGTAAACAGCACAAAAGAGAAAAATATGAAAACAGGCAGTTTGTCTTTTATCATGGTGATGGCAATCCTTTCTACTTAAGGTGCAGATTTATGCGTTTATTCAATCCGTTGAATCCTCAGTGCCATATAAGGTTTGCCAGGCATCTCAATCTTCGCTCGCTTCTTGTCAATATAAGTGTAACGGTTCAGTTTATCAATTTCAAATACTTGTTCGACAGGTGTAATCGTCATATCCCAAGTGTCGATCAGATCCGCATGAAATCGCATCTCCGGCTCAAGCCCTTTTTGCGGCAAACAAAATTCCCACTCGCTAACGGGATCCTTGCCGAAGTAAATTAAATAATATGTGCCGCAGTGACCACCTATATTGGACTCGTAATACTGATCGACGGGATCAAGACCTTCTTGGGGGCCGCTTTCGATGATTCTTTTCAGAAAAGCGATCCGTTCAGGGCTTTGTCCGTACAGTTTGCCACCTTTGGATATCCATCTTGTCACTTTTCCTTCGGCTGTTTCCTCCAGAGCCTCGCCATGAGTAGCGTAAGCACCTCCGATATAAGCATTCCAGAAGCGATAGGTCATTTCCTGTCCTGTCAGTTGCCCCCAGCGTCTATCCATGTCACCTTCATAATTGATCTCATCATGGACAATCGGTTTTTTATAAATATCGCGTAAAAGCGGAGAAATTCCCGGCCAGCGAACCGCCATATAATATTGAAGACTGACGTGTGTGACCCATGGCTTGGTATAATCGTAAATCCGGTCGGCATTGTGAATGGATCGCGGATGTGCATATGGATCGCTTTCCTGCACCGCCTGGAAAAGGCGGTCCCAATCCGAATCCATCATTTGTTTAATATAACTGTTCTCGTTTGCCAGAGACCACCATATATTACGGTAAGCAGCGAAACGTGCCACGGCGTATCGCACAAAGCGTTCATTGGTCGCCATATCCATCGTATCAAATCCCCACTTGCCCTTGTCGTAAGGCCGAAACAGAATCAGGTCGGCCTCGATGCCCATTTGACACAACTGTTCTACGCATTGTTCCACATTACGAAAGAATTCAGGATTAAAACGTGAAAAATCCCAGTTCTCTTTTGAAGTTCCTACAAAGGGAAAGTGAATTAACTTATCCGGCCCCTCTATGTAATACGATTCATAGGGGGGAACCAACAACATGCGGACTTTATTAAACGGCCATTTTTTTAAAGTTTCAAGCGTCTGACAGCGCAGGGACTCAGACTGAAAGGGCCATTCGTAAAGGGTTGTGCCGAAGGGAAAAAACGGTGTGCCGTCTTCATGCCCAAAATGATATTGATTCCGTACCCGTACGGGACCGTGGCTGTCCGATGACGGCGCAACACAGGTAAACTGGCCCTTTTTATCGTTCAAAGCATCACAATTACTCTTGGTCTGCCAGGTCCAAAGCCCCTCGGCATTCGGCATGAAACGAATTTTAAAGATTCCGTTGCCATCATAAAAACCTTTCGGTTCAAATGTCCGATCGCCGTTTTTAAAAACAGCTCCGAATTGAATGTCGATAAATGGATTGCCCGTTGTAGGACCAAACAGTGACAGCTCATAAATACCCCACTTTTCGATATTACCATCCGCCGCAAGGCATAAACAGCTCAATAAGAGCACCGAAAAAACGGTCAATCCGTATTTCTTTATGTATCTCTCCATTACCAAAAGTCTGCTTAATTATTGATTTCTGACAATTCCCGTCTGAGCCATAGCATACAAGGTGTGTTCTTTAACTCGATGTTTACTTGACCCCCGCCGGTGACACGTTGGCCGAAAAAGGCCGTTTTACCTGTTTCCAGATCAACGTGGCAGACCATCAGATCTGCTTGTATATCGGAAAGATCGATTGAGACGGTTTCTCCGGATTCCGCATAAATCAGATAATCCTGACGGGGTCCGGCCAGGGCATACTGACCCTCCGGATTTGTCGGCAAATCATAGGGTTTCATGAGTGGCACCACGCAGAGTAAATCCTTATCGGTTGTTGCAGGGAGATTGGGCATTGAACCGCCGCCCATAAGGACCGCCCAGCCATCATTAGAGTCTGCCGAATAAATGACGGCCTTGGCCGGGTAGCGGGACCGGTATTCCCGGACAGCCCGTACGACTTGTGAAAAGGCCGTTTTACGAGGATGCAGCAACCGGGCATGCTGACGGGGTGCAAGATGTCTGCCCCCCTCAGGGGCATACAACTCGCCGTTATCCTGATACCACCAGTATCGGATATCGATCAGAGAAACGGCTTTAGAGCGTTGGGGATCTGACAGAATTTGGTCCTGAACATCTTTTGTACAACTTAGCCCGATCATGGGGGACTTTCCTGTCTCCTGCTTCCACTCGACAATCGTATCGAGCCAGAACCGGACGAATTCAACAGGCCCGGTGTATTCTTTCCCAATCAACTGGATTACATTCGTGTTGTCGGAAAAATTCTCCAGACATTTGCGAATATAAGCCCGGTGCAGGGATTTTCTCACCGGATGCGTGGTATTATAAAATTGTTCATCCATGTAAATGCGTTTATCCCCTGCATAAGGCGGTGGTTCCGGAAAACCGGTCTGGTTGATATTATTGGCCGGGCGCCAGGGGAAGTCCGCCCAGTGCGCTCCGGCTTCGAGGATATTATGCTGAAAATAATTCTGGTGAATCAAAACCAGTCCTTTGCTATCGCATAAATCAGCAAACTCCTTAAGCCGGCTCCAATACCAGGGATTATATTTAGTCAGGTCATATCGACTGAGTCCGTCCCAGGCGATTCCGCTTCCGCTTCTGGCAAACGGCTGTTCATAAAATGGTGGACGGACATCACCATTCATTCGCCGAACACGCTGATGGTCATCTCGGCGACGATCATACCAGAGTCCATAATTGTGTTCCAGCACCGTCTGTCCATTGGCAATCATGGCCTCTGTCAACGCATCTAAATCATCTGTGTAGCCGGGCCCCATACGCCCGGGCACAAATCGCGTTATTCCCAAGCCAAATGATGCGGCAATATCCGGTCGGATACTCCCGCGCCACCAGACAACTCCGCTGGAACCACCAATTAAAAGTCTATTGTCGCATATAATTTTTCCGTCTGAAAGAATCATTTTCTTATTAGCGGAATTTGCCCGGACGTGTGTATCAGCAAGCGATTTTCCCCTATATATTTCCTCCAGATTTTTTGTATCGGAGTTGTCAGTCGGGATTGCATGACGTTGAGGTGCCTGCAGAATGTAATCTCTTAATGAGCAGGCCGGTTTATCAGAGGCAGCCGTTAGTTCTGCAGCCAATTCGACGGAAGGACTTGTTGTGCTTGAGGTTTCAATTGTCATCAATGGGATTGTTGGTGCTTTGCTGCCCAACCGTTGTTCCAGTTGAGCGGCATAGAGACTATGCGGCCTGATAAAGGAATTGGACTGGCGCCAGAAACCCTTTCCCTCAAATTCTCCCCAGCACCCGAAGGCCCAGTTCCAGGCAGCGGACGGCTTGTCACATTCAATGATCGCCGCGTGACATTGCCACAAAACACAATTCGCAGCGGCCCATCCGATGCCTTCGCCCCGGCTGCCGCGGTTACCGAGCCGCAGGGCATTGCCGTCGATGCGGACATTATCATACAGAACACCACAGGCCCAGCTTTCAATGGGTCCGCTGTCGTTAAGTGATTGATGACTTTCACACTGCACAAACGCATTGGGACCGGCAGCACAGTGACCAACAGAAAAATCATGTCGCCCCTGCTCGGACCAGCAGCGAAGAAACAGCGTCTGTTGGCCCATCGTAAAAAAAGTATGTCTGCGATATCCACCGTGTTCTGATACCGGAAACAGTGAAAGGCAGTCCTCTACAGTAATTCGCTTACACGATTCCCAAATGGCAATACATGAACCGGCAAAATGCTCGGCTGTGAACCGGCGTACCCAGGCATCTTCAACATTTTCCATTGTCACGGCGGTCCATGCGTGGTCTTCATCCTTGGGTTTTTCAGGATCATAAGCGGACCGGCAACTCAGATTTTCGATCCCGACGTTTCGAATACGCCCCGGCCAGTCATAAACTCGCAATGTCGCGCTACCCAAAGAAGCATTAATTGCCGCCGTAAGCGGCGCATCAATCGTGACTCTGTTGTTTTCTATGGAAGTAATGACCCGATCCCAGATGATATCACGCGATCCGGCTTTCCAGGCAAAGTACCCATTTAAGCCGCCACCAAAACGATTCATGCCCAATTGATCAATCCATCCCTGTGTGGCGGGATGGACGATACAGACGGAATCTCCTACCTTGAGACCCTCTGTGGTATCCAGATGGAAATGGTAGGCGCCAACCGGCACAAATGTATCGGAAATCTTTCGTGGATCACCTGAACGCCATTGTCGATCGTTTCTGCCGGCGATGCGCAATAGTGTTCGGCGGTCCGTCCCGGCGGCGATAAGTACGGTCCCGTCAGAATCCATTCCCTCGCCTCGCAGGATGACGCCGGAAGAGCTTATCTTTAGACTACCTAAAACTTGATAAGTACCTAGGCGCAGCAGAACCGCGCCGCGAATTCCCGATGAATCCATCGGCAGCGAAGCAACATAATCCAAAGCGGCTTGAATCCGTTCGGTATCGTCCCCTTCTGCAGGAGTAAGTATAACATGAACAGGACAGTCAGGAATAGGATGATCGGCTCCTCGGTAGCCACAATGGGAAAAATCGGGAACTCGATTACCCTGCAGATCCGCCCCGTAAACCAGTTGCCCGTCCTGGTCAAGAGTGAGAAAAGAAATCTCCGGCACATCCTCAGCGCCAGAGCAAAACCCGGCCACGACCCCAAAAACAAGCAATATAGAAAAGGATTTTGCTGCTTTTCTCAACGCTCCTTGTACCATGTTCATTTCGTGCTTAACTTAATGTGTTCTTGTTATTCTTAGGATCCTGATAGTCAATATACTCCTTCGGATTGGTTTTGTTAAGGTATTCTTCGATATTTGTGTACCCATCCTTATCGGCATCTGCGGGCCCATCAGCGGGGTCATCTGCTTTCAAGTTAAACTCTTTTTCCCAGGCATCCGGCATGCCGTCATGATCACTGTCAATCAACGCGGGCTCAGAAGAATATTCCGGCCACCCCCCGACGTCCTGCGGGACGTCGATAATCCCGTTTTTATACGTGGGCCTGCCGGTACGAACCATCTCAATCACTCGGGCATCAACAGGATCTCGTTTGGGCAACGTCGCTCCTGCCTGAGCCAGCACTATTGTATAGGCCTCTTCGGCAGCCTGCTGAGTAATCGTCGCTGCCGGAGCCGGCTTTTCCCCGCGTACTTTCCTGATCAGGGTTTGAAGTTCTTCTTTTGATTCGTTTGGCACATTGTCGAACTGAACACCGCCCGCCCAGTTATCGCTGTTAATAGCCGGGAATCCTTCCACAAAATTATCCGCAACATACCATTTCCCGTCTCGCCGGGCTTCACTGTACATGTCCAGATGCTGCGGCTTGCAAATCCGATAACGAACGGCCCCATTATTGGTAGCCGGTCCCGGTTTATAATAATTAGCTACAATATTCACCATGGAACTGGCATCGCCCCCGTCTACCGTCCGGTGCCGCCAGTTAAATAATACATTATTGCGAAAATCAAAATGGTCGCCCCAGCCAATGCTGGGATTTCTGCCCGTATTGCAAGCAAACAAATTATGATGAAAGGTGCAGTTCTTACCACCCCATGTCGCTCCAAAAGCATGATTATTCAAATCCAGTGCTTCACTGGAAATGCACCATTGGATGGTAAGATTTTCCGTCGGACATTTTTTTCGTGTCCCATCCGGCATTTCCTTCATATAGCGGTACATCGACAGATTCTCATCGAGCCCCCAACTAGCCGAACAATGATCAATGATGATATTTTCGATTGGATGCCCGCCCAATGCATCGTTTCGATCCTTGAGATTACCCCGGCGGAACCGAAGATAGCGTATGATTACATCGTGCGTGTTTACTTCCGTGGTCTCTCCCCTGATACAAATGCCGTCACCAGGTGCAGTTTGACCGGCAAGCGTGATATAGGGATGTACAATAGTCAATGGCCTTTCGAGTGTGATAATGCCCGAAACGCAGAAAATAATTATGCGCGGTCCTTTGGTGTCAATCGCTTCACGGAGACTCCCCGGACCGCTGTCGTTTAAATTTGTCACCGCGATCACGGCTCCGCCCCGGCCGCCCGGTGTTATCGCCCCTGCTCCTTCGGCACCCGGAAAAGCAGGAATTGACGCATAGACTGTAAATTCCGATAGCATACCTGACAGTATCGTTACTGCAAAGACTATATAATGATAGATTCCTGCAGTTTGATCTTTCATATGAACATTTCCTCTTGTTGCCAAAACAATCATTCGCTAATAACATATTGTAACAAACCCCGAAAACTCCGAATCTCACGCACATTTACCAGTCTTGGTATGCCCACCCTCTGGCCATATAGTCAAGATCTGCGTCATTATCAGCCTCATCTCCCGGAAGTCGTTGAAATAACTGATTAAGCGTCCCATAGCCATAGATATCCGGATGTTTAAAATAATACTGCACTCGTTCTATCGTATATGATTCCTGCCATTGGTGGACTTCTGCATGTCCGTCGCAAAATCCCAGTACCCCGCTGTCTCCGTGGTTGACTCCGATCGGATCCTGCCATTCCCAATTTCCAGGACCCAGTAAAAGCGGGGTCATAAAGCTCCATGTACCGACATTATAATTCCGGCCTTCGGATTCTTCCACAAAATTATAGCGCATCGAAGGCATTTTAATTTGAGTAAGTTTCTTTATGTATTTTCTTCGCAGGCAATCCGGAATCGCGTAGGTCCGAAAGATAGTACTGAAATCATATTTACTCTTTCGTTGAAAATCCGCCGGACAATGAAATACATCCACAGAGTTGAGATAAGGATACAGCAATCCCTTCTCAATGCCTCTTTGCTCATCTTTATCTGTTACTTCCGGATATGCCTGTGTAGCATCACACACGGTGACTTCATCTTCAAGCAGAGGATGCTGAATCCAGCCATCGATACCGGGATTTCCATCGACGATACATTCTCGATTATCATCTTGATACATATACCAGGCCAGAGACAAATTTTTTACATTCATCAGACAGACTGCGGAGGCTGCTTTGAGTTTGGCCAGATTTAGAGTTGGGACGAGGATAGAAATTAATAATCCAATGATTGCAATAACAACTAATAATTCAATAAGTGTGAAAGCCTTCGTTTTCAGAGAGAATGCTTTTTCGTCATCAGAATTTAAAGTAAAAAGGTTTGACAAGAATCAGAATCTCCTGTTAACTCTCTTACCCTGTTTCTTTCATTTATAAACGAAACAGTTAATCGGTCGTAGCATAAGGTTTTAACTTAAATCTATATTTTAAATTTACACTTTTTAACTGCCTTAAGCAAGTCACTTTTGCGCAATAAACAAAATCATTTTGTGCATAAATCACGATAACTCCCGTTAAAAGAAGTATTTGTAACTTAGATTCATAATTCATTTCGTCGGTGGTGCTAATATAAGTTGTTGATTTTTCACGGTCTGAGGTGCTCAACGGATGGCGGACACTCAAAGCGAGGCCTTTTATGCCGCCTGGACCTGGTCTTTAATAGTAACCTTAAGAATTCAAAGATGAGTAAAGCAAGGCTTTTCAAAACCAACTTCTCCGAGAAATACAATGTGAAAATCAAACTAAAGCAAATCTGGTGTTTTACATAATTCCTTTTATATAAATAACTTAGAGTTTTTGGATAAGGCAGCTTAAAGATATTCATATTATTTTACTGGGGCAACGCTATCGGTGATACCGGCGATAATCCTGCCAATACCTTTGTCAATGCTTTTAATACTGGCGGTGTACGGGATAATCCGCGTAATTTCCTGAATCCAGCACCAATTTTTAATCCTTACGACTTCAATCGTGACCGATTCGTAAACGCTCTCGACTTTGGCATTGCCCGTAATAATGCGACAAATTTCCTGACAGCATTGGAGCTTATATCTACACCGGATAATAGTGAATCTGTGGGAATGCCTGTATCATTGTTTATATTCTCAGAGAACAAGTCACAGATAGATGAGGGTGAAGCATATTCGCATGCTGCAACTTCATCCGACCTGGAAGTACCCGAGTTATCACTAACTGAAGAGATAAACAAGTCTTTTGGAATAAAGGCTCTGCAATTAACAAGAGTAAAAGAGCCTTATAAATTTGGATTAGAAATAGGGAGTCGTTCTTTATACAAGAATGTTCAATTTAATGAGAGATTTATCAATGCATCGCGCCATGGAAGGATAGCAGCAAAAGCGATATCGGAAGGGTGTATGATCGATTTGAGCGAGATCTTTTTGTAAATGTTACAGATAAAACCTGTCAATGCTATTGACCTTGACGGTTTCTTTCCAGAGTATGCTCGTAGGTGAGTAAGTAGAATCAATTCTGGTGTGTGGGGAAACGGCCTTGTTTTCCACTAAAACACCAACTCAGAAATTGCCAATCGTTATATACAGCATATACGTGCGATTAAGCCCCTTATGGGATGTTAATTGACCGAACTTTTTCAATAATCCCACTATCCCTGGTTGTTCCCAATCGCTGAACGGCTACGGCGATGGTTGCCATTCACTCGCTAAGACAGCGAAATCATATAAGTCCACTATTCCGGCGGGATCTTCATAAAGATTTGCACGTGGATCGTAACCCGGATCGGCAGGGACTTTCAACCAGGAATTGAAAAGGACAGCAGCATCCGCCAGATCCACGTCTAAATCGCCATCGAAATCGGCAGTAAATTTATATAAACCATACAAATAGGCATACAGGGCCATTTTGCCCCGCATGGTTTGCTGGGGGGTAAATTCCGAATGAGCCCAGACATATCGGGTATTGAAATAACTTTCTGCTTTGGGCCAGCCGGTAGAGGTTGTCCCGTAAGCCGGGTAACATTTATCAGTCATCCAGCTCGGTTTACCCATAATCATTCCTGTATACCAATCGTCCGTATTTATATAGGGTGTATGGCCGGGATGCACCCCGGGTGTCCCATCATCTCTGCCCGAAGTATAGGCATTTTCAATACTCCGCTTGTCTGACAGACTGGTCGCCGCCGTGGTCATATAGATGATATTCATGGAATTACGTCCCAGCCCCCAGTCGGCTTCCAAAACTATCGCCTTTTTGAACAAATCCTTATCCGCACCTTCGTCGGCGATCGCATGGGCAACTATACATCTTTGCACATTATGTACGGTCTTAAAGTATCCTGTGGTATAGTCCGTAGCCCTGCGTGTTGGTCGCGAGTTCGTATAATTTGCTTCGATATTTTTAGCTTCATTAATAATGGATGCCTTCATCCTGTTGAATAGAGTGGTATAATGAACAGATCGCTGAGTTTTGAGATAACCGGCAGATGCCCAAAGCTGATTCTTATCCGAGTTTGCAATGGTTGAAGTGCTGGTTGTTGCGTCACTCAGTGAATTCACCATGTCTTCATAAGCAGTATTGCCTGTCAGGTTGTAGAGAAACGCCGCCGCCATCATTTTCAGGTCTTTGCCCCTGAGCGATGTTCCGCCCACTTCCTGCTTTTCATACAGCATTTGGTCAGGCAGGCCTGAAGCATAATTGTACGCGGTAACAGCAGAAGTTGTGTAGGTATCCTTCAAAGAATCCAGTCCGGCCAGCATAAAACAATTCGCCAGCATGGATGCGTTGGCGGCATTGGCCCATGCTGCTATGGGCGTGTTTCCGGCCTGGTAAAGGACATTGCTGCTGTTGGGGTTGGTAAGTCCGTGACTGTATCCGTCTCCGTCGCGCAAGCGCAGCCAGAAATCGACTTCGTTTCTTGCTTCATCCAGGATATCAGGGATGCCGTTGCCGCTTTCATCAATTCCGAGGTCATCGTCGTTCAATTTGCCGTCGGTAAGAATATAGGGCAGCAGCATATCATAAATGTTTGAAATATGTCCCAGGTGCCGGTCCCAGTCGAGCGCATCGGAGTGGGCGCCATAGGCATTGTTGTTCTGAGGACTGCCCGGTTTTACATAGGGGGCCCAGTCGTTGGGATTGTCCCAATAATCGCCGCCTGAGAAAGTGCCCCAATCTGGGTGCCAGGGCTGCATCGTGGTTATATAAACCTTCGTATTGGACGGCGATACATTGGGAATATAAAGAGGCCGGCGCGGAACCGGCGTCATATCAAGATTATCCTGGCCGATACGCATATAAAAATAGCCCAGTGTACTAACCCTGAACGGCTCAAAATATACATCTTTTCTAATCTCGAAATCTTCGCTGCAGCCGATTCCTTCTATGGCAATGCGGTATGTTCCCGGCCTGTTAAACCCGGTAAAATCGGCAATCCAGACATTTGATGCCGTCAGGTTATACCATCCGACATCATTGTTACTGCTGTTTTTCCAAAAAGCAACAGTTCCAACGTGCTCTGAGACGCCGGTATTTACATTATATATATAAACATCATTGCCCACAAATCCCGCATAGTTAAGCGCGCCGAAATTTCCCATCCACATATATAAATCGACGGCTTTAATGCTGCTGTCGTTCAGATATCCAACCAGGTTTACATGCACCGCTTCTGATGGGCTGTTGAATATATCGAAAGTAATAGTGTCGCTAAGCACATCGGAATTGGTATTGGCGTTTATTTCAATGGTATAGCTGTCTCCCTGCACCATGGAATGGGGTAATTTCAAATAAATGGTGTGTTCCATGGTATATTCGTAATGCCAGTCATTCTCTCCCATATCCCAGTCCATTTCAGCCATACCATTGAGTTTGGATTTGCGGTAGCAATTGGTCGGATGTAAGCCGGTTGTGCCATAATTGGCGTCATCGGTCGATTTTATCACCCAGTTTGCCGTCGCCACGGCATTGGCCGTGTTAAGGGCGCTTCCATAGGTCACCACATAATTATTGGCAGTGTCATGATTGGATGTATAGGCGGTGCTTCCCAGGCCGTCGTCCACAAAATTTACGTCCCCATCCTTGAAGTAAACCAAAATATAGTCCTTGTCGATAACTTTTATTTCGACAAGTTTGGCTGCGAAGACATCTGTGGAAATAATTATAAATGACAAAGCTGTAATGATTAACTGACATTTCCTATTTAAGCGTTTTCTATAAAACATAATTCGTTCCTTTCCTCCTTGTAATAATTATAAGCTACCTGATTTTACCAAATTCACCTTGAACTTTCAAGTTTTATCTTTTCCGAGCCGGTTTTCCTGCAAATCAGGGTTTTATTCAATGGTAACTACTGATTAAGAATTTTTCACGCAAAGGCGCATCCAGCTTCGTATTTAAAGTTCGCCATGACACAGGGGTCATTACGGTTAAAATTCTCCAATCATACCTATTATCCAATTAAAAGATGAAAATTATTATCAATTATCCAATCTGACGCCGGCGTCAAAAGTATGGCGAACGGTTGTTTCTGGATTAAAAACAGCGATTTTAATTACCAATATCCACTTTTGACGGAACCATCCATCT
>JAFGHE010000157.1 GCA_016930295.1 Sedimentisphaerales bacterium | reverse complement strand
TCCGAGCGTCCATATACGGATGTGCAGTCGGATCAGTTGAACCAGGATTACTCCGCTGCGCTGAATACCTATGAGATATCGGGTAACGCCGGGATAGCGGGCGCCACGATGAGCGGCCTGCCGGGCGATCCGGTCAGCGCCGGTGATGGAACGTACAGTGCCAGCGTGGATCACGGCTGGAGCGGGACGGTAACGCCGACCTTAACGGGCTACACGTTTACGCCGTCCGAGCGTCCATATACGGATGTGCAGTCGGATCAGTTGAATCAGGATTATACGGCTACACTCAACGACTATACAATTTCTGGTAATGCCGTTGTTGATGGTGTAGTGATGAGTGGTTTACCGGGTAATCCGGTGACCAGTGGCGGTGGTGGCTACAGTGCCTCCGTACCATACGATTGGAGTGGTAGCGTAATCCCGGTATTAGAGGGTTATACCTTCACGCCTGCCGGCAGAAACTATTTCAATGTGACAGAGGATTATCTGAATGAAAATTATTCTGCTGATCCTATTACTTTCACGATTAGTGGTTATATAATGGATCCTAACGCTCTGGCTCTTGAGGGAGTGTATGTCTGGGCCGATAATGGCGGTACGGACGATACTACAGAAGTTGATGGTTATTATGAAGTATGGGTACCTTATAACTGGTCAGGCCTGGTGCTTCCGCAAAAGCTGGATTATATTTTCAATCCTTCCTACCGTATCTATAGTGATGTGACGGATCATCAAACAGATCATAACTACGAAGGGTTATATGATTATGACCCCACACACATAGACGGTGATCTTAATGATGATGATCAGGTCGATCTTAATGATTTGGATATCATGGGCTACCATTGGCTCCGGAGTGATTGTATTGTACCTCAGGACTGTGATGATGCTGATATAGCTCCCTTAGGGGGTGATCAGTATGTGAATATGCTCGATTTCTCGGTTCTGGCGGAAAACTGGCTGGCAGGATTTGAGTTTGAAACAGATCCTCCTCTTCCGAATCCCCTGACCTGGGACCAGGAGCCTGCCGCCACCGGCATGTATTCCATTGATATGACAGCGACTGAAGCTACCGATGAAAGTGGTGTGCAATATTACTTCCATAACGTAACTGACCCCAATCATGACAGTGGCTGGCAGGCTAGCCCCTATTATGAGGATACGGGATTGGCTCTTGACACCAGTTATACCTATCAGGTCAGGGCTCGCGATAAATCACCTAATCATAATGAAACAGGATATTCAGAAGAACGTTTTGCCGCGACTGATCCGGATACGTTCCCGCCGGATCCGGATCCCATGACCTGGGCGGTGGTCCCGGCACCCAGTGGATCAGGTAGTATCAGTATGACTGCTTCCATGGCAATTGATGAAAGCGGCGTGGAATATTATTTCAATAATGTTACTGATTCGATCCATGACAGCGGCTGGCAGGATAGTACGATGTATGAAGATACCGGCCTGGATCCGAATATAACCTATACCTATCAAGTTCGAGCTCGCGATAAATCTTCACTTCAAAATGAGACGGCATATTCATCACAGGAATCAGCCAAGCCCTTTGGCCTGAGTCCGCCGGTGGAAGAAGAAGAAATATTTTACAGTATCGCCGCTGAAGACGGGCGTATGTGGGATAATGGGGTAACCCGTGGTTTTGACAATAAGGATCAGGAGTATCATGAGACCGAGTCTTTAAGGCTTGGAGATTATAGTAACTATACATACCGTTGCATATTATCCTTTGACACCTCCTATCTGCCGGAGGACGGCGATATAATATCTGTTCGCGTGGAGATGACTCGTGGCGCCAAGCCGACGTTAGCTGTGGATCCTTTCATTTGGGGGGGGGCGTGCCTCATTGATGTAGTGAATCCCTGTTTTGGCAGCAGTCCTGATCTGGATAATGACGATTGGGATTGGCCGGCTGATGCAGACGCTGTCGCAGAGTTTCTGGGTGACCCGGGCGAGGATAATCCCATGACCTCAACCGAGTTTGATGAGAATGGTATAAATGCTATAAACCGGACCGGCCAAACACAACTGAGGGTATATTTCACAATTCCTAATAATGGAGATACTAATTTTGATTATCTGGGATTTTATTCCGGAGACTATATTGAAATTTCCATGCGACCCAGACTTATTATTACCTATAACACTCGTACTCCAAGCATGACATTCGCTAGTGTTGGCGTGGATGATGGCAGACTGTGGGACGATGGAGATGGTATTGGAGATGGAGCCAACTCAACTGATAACGGTAATACCGCCATGCGTCTGGGTGATATTATGTATTCAGGATCGTCACTGGGATATCAAACAGTCTTATCCTTTGAGACCTCCGGCCTGCCGGCTGATAAGGATATTGTGTCAGCCCGGCTGGAACTTACCCGTGGAATCACGAGTTACAGTGTAGATCCCTTTACCTGGGGCGGTAGTTGTACCGTTGATATTGCTGCTCCCTATTTTGGAGACAGTGTAATACTGACTCAAAGCGATTGGCAGGCTCCGGCAGACGCTATCGATATAGCCAGCTTCCCTATGTTCGATCCGGGTTCGGAGTTTATGATGATGTCATCCTATTTTAATTCTGAAGGATTAACTTTAATCAATAAGACCGGAACAACCCAATTTAAAGTTTTCTTCACAGTCTTTACTAACGACGGCGCGAGCGACTTCGTTGGTATTTATTCCGGCGATCATCAAAATCCACAGAAACATCCCCGACTCATTGTGCGATACTCTATTGATTAACCTCCGGATGGAACGGACTTGCTATGAATACATACTTTATGATTATTTATAACATATTGCAAAACAAGCATTTGCAGAATTACTGATTTGTGACATGAGATAAAGTATAGAATTTCTTCCGTCTGGCTGATTTTTAGCTTGTATAATTAGAATATTTCATTAATATTCGTTTTTTGATTGGAAATTATCTTGCATTTTGCAGGACAATTAATTATTGTAACTCAATTGATATTAAAAACTTATATTGATTGGGGCCGTAGCTCAATTTGGTTAGAGCATCGGACTGTCGATCCGAAGGTTGCGAGTTCGAGCCTCGTCGGCCTCGTTAAAGTAAAGCCTTGAAATTGCTGAGCTTAGCGATTTTAAGGCTTTCTTTTTCCCCTTCAAATCAGTCATTCTTGACACTACCAACAGCACAGTTAGTTTATATTGCCGATTTAATGACTTTTCTGTAAGCATATACTATCAAATTACTTGCACCATAGGTTGAGACTGTCAAAATCAGGTACTTCAAGAGGGAAGGAATTTCTGTGTGAAGCATGCCTAATGCAAGACACCCCATAACGATTACATGAATGATGTAAACATAATAAGAATTCCTGTTCAGCTCTTTACTGATTTTTCCCTGTTTATTCAGATACTGTCTGAAGGTAGTTATCATCACATAGAGCAAGTAGGCTAATGAAAGCGTAAAATTTAACCGAATGAACAGGGCATCGAAAATCTCGGAAACAAGATATTTACCGGGATATATTAAGGAATAAATGAGTAAAAAGATATAAAGATTTATTGGTATCCATCCGGTACAATGAAGGATAAGGTCGAGTTTTTTGTTTTTCCATTCTGATTCAAATATCCTGAGTTTACAGCATAGAGAACCTAATAGAAAAATCATGAAGTAGATTAACAGTCTTTAATTCTGGAAATCTATCAATACTGTTTTTGTCCAGCCATGAAGATTAAAAAAGTCCATACAGAAACTATACATCAAACTCAGGAGAAGGGCAGCCCCAATAGCTCTCTTGAGGGTAATATGTGACATATTTACAGGTACTCTTGAGAAGCATAAATACAGTATGTCGAATACAAAAAGGACCGGGAGAAACCACAGCCAGTTTTGACTCCAAATTCCGTTGCTCCAGTGAAAGTAGGTCGTCCAGCTTTCCTGAGGTAAATTTCGAGAGTATAAAAATATCATTTTGTAAAATGGAATTAATATCAAAACAGCGATCATCCAGGGAATCATAAGTCGTTTAAGTTTAGATTTTAGAAAAGCCCATGCTTTCTTGTTTTTCAGAGATAAGGGCGTTAAGAATCCTGAAATAAAAAAAATGGTTGCTATAACAAAAATATTCAGGATTAAAAACAGAATACCAGGCAAATTGCTGGATGAAGGATCACAAACAATCCACCAGGCGGCTCCAATGCTGTTCTTTTCATAAACAAGTGCAGCATGTAATACAATCACTAAAAAAATCATGAACGTTCTGAGATTATCCAACCAGTAAATCCTGTTCCCTTTGAGTGCGTCTGGTCCTTTTTCAGATGAAAACATAATAAATTTCCTTTTGCTTTGTTTAACAATTCAAGTAGTACATGAATCAATCTCCAAATGGGATTCCATTCACTTGTTCCTGAAAGAAACAAGCCGGGAGGTTACAGAAAAAATCATCCGTTTCAAAGATTAGTGCAAAAAAAGACTTGTGGGAGGTCCTGAAGGTCAGCGACTAAATACTCGCGGCTTGGCATGAAGGCATGGAGGGGAAACCAGAAAACTGCGATTCACCGCCGCACTACCCAGGTGCCCGCCAGCCGGTCGTGCAGACCGCGGTTGGGATGAATAACAGCATAGACCGCTGCGCTGATCCAAAGGACAAGCAATACCACAGCGAAGATAAAGGCTGCGGTAGGTTCGCCCCTGGTGATCCATAAAGCCGCCAACAACATTGGAACAAACAACGGAAGCCAAACGATCGCCCAGCGCCAAAGCAGTGTTAGTCTGTTGGCGCGTTCTCCCTTGGCATTGATTACCGCCAATCTAAAAATAGCATAACTGGCAGTGGAGCGGAACAACGGAAGTTCCAACATTTGAATCAGGGCTATGAGGCCTAATACCCCCATAATAGAAATCATGACGAATCCGCCCAGAGAGTCATTCAACGGTTGGTTCCCTTCCCTACGATACACTCCGACAAAAACAAGGATCCAAATATAAACAGGCAGCATGAAGATACACCCGGCTCTAATCGGCCTGCTAACCTCAGCGGGTTTGTCCAGGAGTCCACGGAGAATGCCGGTAAGGAAGCTGAGTTTTTCGAACTTTCCAATCTCAAGATTCTGAAGTACTCTCCTGGCATGAAGGGGGAGACTGGTTGATTCCGCACAGGCGGCGATGGCGCTGAGAAAACGCTGTTGGCCGGCGACGTCTCCAACCGGAATGCGTTTGGCGCCGGTTTTGACATCGGGCCACGGTTCGTCTAGCAGGACGGCGCGACCTTGGGCGGTTATCCAGACATTATCAAGGCTCAGCTCGGCAGGCAGGGTATTATCCCCAGTCGTGTCCCATAGTTCCGTAGCAAGGTCGTCAAGCCAATGGCGCAGCCGTGACCAGGGCACACGTTTGCCGTCTTTGATCAGACTGGAAAACACTACCCCTTTAGTCGCCTCAAAGGCATCCCAGATGGCTTCGCCCGTCTCCACCTTCTGCAGCCAGCGTAAACGGCCGGGCCGGGCGAGATTTCTCCGAGCAGGGGAAAGTTCCAATGTCTTTCGCCTCAGTAACCAGATCCGGCGACGCAGAACCGGATCAGTGGCGACCAGCCATTTTCCCGGAACCATCTCTGTAATGATCTGGTAAGGCCCAAGCGATTCCGCACCCTCGGCGGGAATTTCCGGACCAACTGTAAGCTCGATCGACGGTCGCACAGTGCCCTTCGGCTTCACCACCACTCTTGTTCCGCTGGCAAGGTCCCAAACCGTCGCAAAACCGTTTTCGCGTCGTGCTATCATTCCCAACACAACCGGGATCCAGGGGCAGATGAAGCCGGCGCCAGAATAAATCATTATATCAGGCCAGGTCAGGTCGTCGATACTGGTAGCGGAAATCGACGCCAGCACCAGGGGAATTCGGACGACTTCAATACAGCCAATGGTGATGAAAATTCGGATAAACGCCCGTCCGATGCCGGGTGGTCGGCCGTTTGTCCGGATAACGCGCAATCCCTTGAGCCGTTTGCCCAGGCCTGCGCCCCAGATTCCCTCAACGATGCTGAAGTAGAGCAACCCTAAGCTGACAAACACCATGTAGTACCTCGCCGAATAAAGAGTACGTTCCAGAAAAAGCCGAAAATGGAACTCCGCACTACCGATAGAGAGCATGAGTATCACATAAGGAATCAGGAAGGCAATCAGGTAATCGATCCAGCCGGCTGAAGCACGAACATTAATCGAGGCAGGCTCCGGTACTTTGGAACTGAAAGGCAACAGCGCATTGCGCAGCGCCGTGTAGTCGGCGTAGCGCCCGTCTGGCTCCTTGGCCAGGCACCGCGCCACCACCCGCTCCAGGCCGGGCGGCACGTCCTGGCGAAACTTGGTCAGCGGTTTTGGTTTCTGGTTGACGGCGTTGGCCACGACCTGCACCGCATTGTCTCCCTCGAAGGGCGCCCGGTCGGTGAGCAGGGTGAAAAGCGTTGCGCCTACGGAATAGATGTCGGCACGGACGTCCAAAGTATCACCACGCAACTGTTCGGGCGACGCGTAGGCCGGGGTGCCCATAATCTTGCCGTGGGCCGTGACAAAAGTATCGGTCCTGGCCAGGGTGGAGACCGAAAGGCCGAAGTC
>JAFGHE010000156.1 GCA_016930295.1 Sedimentisphaerales bacterium | reverse complement strand
TTACAGCCAGTTGAACGGTTCGCTGCTGACCAGTTCGGATTACACTGACAACAATGTGACCAACGGAATTACGTATTACTATGTGGTCACGGCGGTGGATACTCTTAGCAATGAGAGCGGCGTTTCCAGCCAGGTTTCGGCGATGCCTTCGGGTCAGAGTCCGTATCCGGGTCCGAACCCGCACGGGATTCCGGGCCGGATCGAAGCGGCAGATTATGACAGCGGCGGTGAAGGGCTGGCCTTCCATGACACAACCAGCGGCAACAGCGGCAGCGTCTATCGTTCGGAAGATGTTGACATCGAGACGTGCGGGGAGGGTGGTTATAATGTCGGCTGGATCGCCAACGGGGAATGGCTGGAGTACACGGTGGAGGTCGCTTCCACGGGCGATTACGAGATTGAGTTCCGGGTGGCTTCGCAGAGTACCGGCGGTAATTTCCATCTGGAGTTTGACGGGGTGGATGTGACGGGGACGATTAGTTTCTCGGCGACCGGCGGCTGGCAGACTTATACGAGTGTTTATGCTGATAGCGTGACTCTGACGGAAGGTGTGCATATCATGCGGCTTTCGATGGATGCTGACTATTGGAACATAAGCCGGATGGCGTTTGTCAGTCTGGGCGATTTGCCGCCGGCGTCGCCGACGGGCCTGGCGGCTGTGGCCGGTGAAACGTCTGTGTCTTTGGACTGGGACGATAATGGGGAGGCGGACCTGGATTTCTATAAGGTTTATCGTTCCATCACCAGCGGCAGCGGCTACATCCAGATTGCCTCGAATCTATCAGCCAGCAGTTACACGGATAACAGTGTTACTGTGGGCACGACATACTACTATGTGGTGACGGCAGTGGATAGTGACACGAACGAAAGTGATGTGAGCAACGAAGCGGCGGCCGCGCCGGGCGCTGTTGGTGGCGAAGTGTTCTTCGACAGCTTCGAAGTGAACGAATGGAACGGCCTGTGGACGGAAGACTATCAGAATGACTGGTTCCGGTCCACGCAGCGAGCGACGGATGGTTCACGCTCGGCCGAAGTGGACGGGAGTGCCTCGGATGCGGCCCTGACGTCCCTACTCATTGATCTGTCGGGCGCCTCGAATGCCACGGTGACGTTTTCCTGGCTGATCGAAAGCGGGCTCGATACCGGCGAATACCTGGCGTTCGACGTTTCCACCAACGGCGGCAGTTCGTGGAGTGAACTGGCGCGTCTGCGGGGTAATGTCGATCAGGAAAACGTCTGGCATAATGAAAGTTTTGACGTAACCGGCATCTCGGGCGGTTCGCTCCGGCTCCGATTCCGCGGCCGAATGAGCAGTTCCAATGAAGACGCCAACGTTGACGAAGTCCGGGTTGTTGCCTGGTAAGGCGTGAGACATTTCATATTTTGAGTGATCCAAAGCATGGCGGTTTTTGGCCGCCATGTTTTTTTTATGGTGCTTTAGGTTCCAGTTTGTAGAATTTCTCACGGCAAAAGGCACAAAAAACAAGGGTGGGTTGTGAGGCGAAGAATAGCACACGGATAATACGGATGATACGGGTTTTCACGAATCAGAGTAAATTACTGTCTTCTAAATTCCACGGAGCCAGTCGTTCCATATCGTCTTCTAAATTCGGGTGGCGCTTAATTTGCGTGAACGCTTACAAAAATTTAAATATTGAATAAGAAGGCACAGAGGGTAGGGAATGGCATGAGGGATAGGAATAAGGGTTGGAAGGTTATTTTTAATAGATTCCTCGGCTGCGTTCGGGATGACATTTAAGAGCGAGGATAGCGTCTTATTGGGGGAGAATAAAAACTGTTTATTTATGTGGAGGGCGCCGTTATAATTGGTTAAATATCTGTCATGCCGGAGGGGCATGATGGACGAAAGTATATAAACTAACCAGAGTGAGAGTTAACGTTTAGGAGAGAAGTCGAAATCACTGGAAACTGAGGACTTCTTTTCTTTTTTATTGATATATCGTGAATTAAGTAATACCAACCAGCGCATATAACAATCGCCTTGATTGTTTCTATATCACTGTAAAATAAGAAGTTACAAAAAAAGCGTGATTAATTACGTAATTGGATATGACAAGTCCCCTGTCTTTTACGGGCTGATGGCGGTCCAGAGTAGTGTTGGTTTGAAATAATAACCCATGATCCGCAGCATAATAAAAATAGTGCTTCGTTTGGAACGGTTTGTGGTATATCGGATACTGCATGCTGATGATACGCCTCACAAGCTGGCGTTGGGTCTGGCCTTGGGAGTTTTTATTGGATGGACGCCAACAATTGGTTTGCAGATGCTGCTGGTGGTATTGCTTGCGGCATTACTTCGAGCCAACACGCGTGTGGGAGTACCGATTGTGTGGATATCCAATCCGTTGACGATTGTGCCGATCTATTGGCTGAATTACCAGGTTGGCGCCAAATTACTGGGTCTGTTCGGGGATCGGCCGGAAATTCACATGGACACTCTGCAAAGTTTGCTAAGTGGTTTGCGAAGCATTGGTTATAACATTTTTACAATGGAGTTCTGGCGTAATCTGTTTGGTTTTTTTCTACAATGTCTGAATTTGTCGCTTGATATCTGGGTTGGCAGTATCCTCATCGGGTTATTTCTGGCGGGGATCACGTATGTGGTGAGCAATCGTTTTATTATATGGTATCGCACTCATAATCCGATAGTCAAGCTGCATTTACGTGATATGTTCAGTCGAAAAAAAAAAGGCCGATTAATGTCAAAAAAGCAAAAAAAGGTTAATCAAAAGGCCCCCTCTGAGCCATTTTTGTCCCTTGAGTACAGTCATCCGCTGGAGAATTGGCTTGGTCGTCGGCGGGTTCGAGGAATAATGGGCTGGCTGACGAAGAATCGTGTGGGTCGGTCCGGCGGCTGTCATCTGGAACGGGCATTGATGAGTTACGGCAGGGATAAATGGCCTCTGAACGAACGTATTGTCTATTGGCCCATCCACAAGATAATCGACCATTATCGCGGGAATCTCAGCCGGAAGGAGCTTAGTGTCAAGCTCAGTCAGCATCAACCCACGGTGCGAGGGATTGTGGGTACGGCACGAAGTGTGGCACAACTGGGGCTGACCGTGCCCCAGCGTTGGCTGTACCCTTTGTTTGTGGTGTGGAATTTTACTAACCGCTGTAATCTCAATTGTTTACATTGCTATCAAAGTTCTGATAACCAGACGGACGGTCAAGAGTTGGCTCTTGATGAAAAGCTTAAGGTGATAGACGAACTGGGTAGGAATTATGTGGCAATGATAGCATTTGCCGGGGGTGAGCCGTTGTTGAGCAGTGATCTCTACCCCTGCCTTGAGCGTTGTCAACATTATGGCATTCATACCACTATAGCCACGCACGGCGCCCTGCTGACTGCGCAGCGATGCAACCGTCTGGCGGAACTGGGTCTGCGATATGTGGAGGTATCGCTGGACTCGGTTGATCCGGAGAAGCACGACCGGTTTCGTGGTCAGCCGGGCATGTGGCGTAAGGCGGTCGAGGGTATTAAAAACGTGGTGGCGACCGAGGGGCTGCGTGCGGGACTGGCGATGTGTGTGACTCGCAATAATATCGACGAAGTGGAACAGATGCTGGAATTTGCGGTGGAATTAGGCGTAAGTTGTTTTGCCCATTTTAACTTTATCCCGGTGGGTCGAGGTGAGCAAATGACAGAGCAGGATATCAGTCCTCAGCAGCGAGAGCAGTTGCTTCTTTTGCTTCATAAATGGATGCAATCGAGGCGAATCGGCGTCATAAGCACAGCGCCGCAGTTGGGTCGGATCTGTCTTTCGAATGCGGATGAATCTGGTTTAGTATCCTGCAGTCATGCCGGTAATGGGCCGGGAGTAAAGGCACGGGTGGTGGCGCGATATCTGGGCGGATGTGGCGCCGGGCGTACGTATGCGTGTCTGCAGCCTAACGGTGAAGTAACGCCCTGTGTGTACATGCCCAAGAGAACCATGGGTAATATCCGGGAGAAAAAGTTCGGGGAGATATTCCGTGGTTCTCCGTGGTGGGACCTGTTATGTAATCGGGAAGCACGGGAAGGCGGATGCGGCAGTTGTGAGTATCGCAATTACTGCGGCGGGTGTCGGGCCCGTTCGGATGCATATTTCAACCGACTGGACCATTCGGATCCCGGCTGCGATAAAAATCAGGACCTCTGGCTGCAGTTAACGACCAACGGGGCCCATACAGAAATTATCGAGACTAACAATCCGGATCGGATTTTTAAGAATCTCAAGACTTCCTAATCTGCATTTTTATTGCCCCCGATGTCAGGAGTTACTTATGGATAAGGGAGTAATTGGTAATAAGGCGGAAAAGGGAAATTAAGGTTCACGGCGGGGGTGGTCGCGTAACTTATTTTATTTTATACACTTATAAATATCTGTTTATTTTTTCTTCATAAAAGACGCCATCGTCAAAAGTATTGCGAGAGTTTGTTTCTGGATTAAAAACAACGTTTTTAATTGCCAATATCCACTTTTGACGGTGGCATCATAAAATTTTCATCATAAAGATACAGTTACAGGTTTTTTTTGCTCAGGCGAGGGGATAAAAAATACTTGACAAATAGTGCATCTTAGAGTAAAAAAAGGATATACTATATAATGAATCAATGAATAAAAAAAAATCAAAGGTAGAGGTGCAAGAAGCCCGGTGAGAGAGAGTCCATAGAAATGAGTGATTTTTTATGGTATCTCTCGGCCGGGTTTTTTCACTATAGTAATGTTGAGTATAAGCATCAGGATGTAATTTTTGGTGTCGGTAGATATGTTAGATTGCAGTTAACCGATGTTAGAAGAAAATGAATCAGGGTGATGATATAAAATACATTTGATTATCTTGACAGTTTCAATGAAAAATTTAATCTTATTAATCATCATTGTTCCAGCATCATTTGACTCCTTTGCGTGGGGGGACGATCCTGTTTTTTTTTCGGATCCCAATATGGAGGCGGCGGTGGAAGCGGCGCTGGGCATTAGCGATCCCAATGTCACGGACATGCTGGGACTTATCGAACTTCGCAGTTCCGGGGCGGGGATAGTTGATCTTGACGGGATAGAGTTTGCATTGAATATAACTGAATTATGGCTGAGCGAGAATGAGATTTCGGATTTATCTTCGTTGTCTGGTCTGACGATGCTGGAACGGCTGGTTCTGTCAGGCAACGAAATCATCGATGTGAGTCCGCTATCGGGTCTGACGAATCTGAATTTATTATCATTGGGATCAAACCAGGTCATCGACATATCGGCGTTGTCCGGATTAACGAATCTGGAGGTTCTCTGGCTGTATAACAATCAAATCAGCGACCTTTCGGCGGTGTCTGGTCTTATGAACCTGTGGTATCTGAATCTGCTAACGAATCAGGTAAGCGATCTTTTGCCGGTATCGGGTTTAACAAATTTACGGGATTTGCATCTGGAAAATAATCAGGTAACTGATATTGCGCCATTGTCAAGTTTGACGAATCTGGTATCCCTGAACCTATCCAACAATCACATCAATGACATTTCGTCGCTGACGGACATAACCGGATTGGAGTCGTTGTACCTGGGCAGCAATCAGATCAGTAATATATCAGCGGTTTCTAATTTTACGAATCTTAACCTGGAGATTCTGGAGAACAATCCCCTGGATACGGCGGCGTACTGCATTTATATTCCTCTGATTGAGTTGAATAATCCCGGGGTGATATTATCGTATGATCCGAATCCGAATCCGCTGACCTGGGACTGTTCGATGGGCGCTGATGAATTATCGGTGTTTCTGGGTAGCTGGCTGGAGAGCGGATGCGATCCGAACCACTGCGACTGGACGGATCTGGATTTCAGCGACCGTGTGGATCTTGAAGATTTTGGGATTATGGCTCATATCTGGCTGGAGAGTACGGGTCCATAAGTTATCAATTATTTAAGGCGGTCCGGCGGTTATTCGGCAGGTGGGCCGTGGTCAGGAGGGAGAGAAGAACACGGACACAGAAGGACGGACACGGACTAACCCAGGGTGGTCGGGACGGGAAGAAATCATTTCCAATTTGATATTTGAGAGTTACGGGTATATCATAGTCTCTGACATGAGTTATGGTTGTTGTTGCAGTGGTGTGAAGTAAATCAGGGTTGTTCATGGTAAAGGAGTAGTCATGCGTTATTCATGGTTGGTTACGATGGTGTTTTTGGTATGTGTTGCCTCGCTGGTATTAATCGGTTATGGGGGTGATGATTCTCAGGGAGGTGGTAATATGTGGGAGAAGGATATCCAGCGTTTTGAGGGGTGGGACAGGCAGAATGCGTGGCCGGGGGAGCCGGTGTTGTTTGTGGGCAGCAGCAGTATCCGGATGTGGCAGACGCGGGAGTCTTTTCCCAAGCTGCCGGTGATGAATCGCGGGTTTGGAGGTTCGCAGATTTCGGATGTGAATTATTTTCTGGAACGGATTGTATTTGTGTATAAGGCGCGTTTGATTGTGTTTTATTGCGGGGATAATGATATTGCGGGGGGCAAGAGTGCGGAAACGGTGCTGGGTGATTATCAAACGTTTGTCAGGAGAGTTCAGAAGGAGTTGCCTGAAACGAAAATCATTTATATTTCCATCAAGCCGAGCGGTTCGCGGTGGGAGTATTGGCCGGAGATGGAGCGGGCGAACAAGCTGATAGATGAATTTTGCGATAAAGACGAGCGTTTATTTTATGTTGATGGCGCCGGCTGTCTGCTGGGTGAGGACGGCAAGCCCAAGGAGGAGCTGTTTCTGGAAGATCGGCTGCATATGAATGCGAAGGGGTATGAGGTCTGGACGGGGATTTTGCGGCCTGTGATTGAGAAGGCCTGGAAAGAAGGGGCGGATTAAGATGTATAAGTCCCCTTGTCTTTCCCTCATGAGTCAGCCGGGGTTCGCCGTAGATAATGGCGGCCACGGAACCGGTCACCATATAGGGAATAGTTGACCGAGTAAGTGGTTCTAAAAAGACAGCATACAATTCAAGTTCTGGCATTTTTAAATATTTCCCTTACTTCCCGCTCGACCTGTTTGTCGGACCAGTCAGGGTGTATTTGCCGCAGCCAGCCGGTCTTGAGTTTTCGAGCCGAATAATAAAGATTCATAGACAATTCCAGCTTCCGCCGGGCTGACATGTTTTTGAAGATGTGTATCTGTAATTCCTCGGCGTCCATGATCTCATTATAGCATGGCCGGGAGGTATATGCAAATCATAAACTGCCTGGCCAAAAAGGCTAACAGACGGGCATTTTTCGTGAGCTGGAAGAAGTTAGTCTTTTTCAGGATGGCAGCATAGGGAAAAATAATTACAAGCTAAAGCTTGAGCTTTCAGCGCGGGTAGTGAGATGTTGCGGAGTAGCAGGAGTTGTGATGGATCGGTGAGGACGGTCGATTCTGTTTACAAGCTGGAAGCCCCTTTCTTCGAAGGGGTAAACTTTGAGCTACTTTAAAGACTCGTGGTACATACGAGGAGCGCCGATGAAGAACAGATGAAAGGGCCTATACGTCATATTTTCGTTAATCGTTTTTGAGTGAGGAGATGGGTTTTGGGTCGGCGACTTTTCGGTATCCGAGTGCTTTGGTGATTTCGAGGATTTCGGTGAAGGTGGGGAACGGTTTTTTGTTGACGCGTTTGTATTCTTCGATGGCCTTGAGGTATTCGAACTGTTCGTCGTTCATTTCCCCTTCTTCGGCGGCGCGTCGTTCGTCGCTGCGTCGCCGGCCGGGTCCGCGTCGTCGGTCCCAACCGCTGCGTCGGTCGGGGATGCCATCGAGGGGTTGTTCCGGAGTTATATCATCGAGTCGTCGACCTCGCTGTCGTCGGTCCGATCCGTTATAAGGTTCGGGCTCGAGTTCGTCTGAGTTTATATCTCTGTCGGGGTCGGCCATTTAAATGAAATCCTCCTCGTCATCGAGATCATCCAGGTCCACGTTTTTGGGACCCACACTGTCCAGCTCGTCAAATTCATCCTCTTCGTCGATGATGCTATCGATGGCCTCATCAAACTCGTCGTCACTGGTGCTTCGTTGTTCGATGACCAGTTCGGCGTCTTCGACCTGGTCCTGTGGTACCAGGAGCGGCACGCCCTCTCTGCCATCGGCGAGTTCATAGGCTTTATCATCGCCACCAATAAAGACGGTAATATCATGGTCCTCCAGTAAGACCCGATAAAACTCGGCCTCAGCCATGGTTTGGGCAAACATTACCGGAACCAAATCCAGTGCTTTACTCATTTTTGTACCTCACAAAAACACATTTCCCACAGTATAACTACTATAATTTTTTATATTTTCGTCCTAATGGGCAAGTGCAACTTAGAAAAAAATTTGTGCTTTTTTGATTTTTTTTTCAAAAACGCCTTGAGCTTCCGGGCAAGTTACTACCAGTAAGGTATTTATAAGCCGTTTATTAGTATTGAAAACGGCCAAAAACAAGGATTTTATCGACTAAATTTTAAGGTTGAGAGTTGTTTGCATACGGCCTGAAATTCCGTAACCACTTGTAAATAATGCAGATGTATTTATTTATCCTATTGAAGGATTATTTTTTTTAAAAATCACAAGTCAGCCGTTAGGTTATGTCCAGAAATACCGGAGAGGTCTTTGAAATGTGAGGTGAAAAGCGGGTTTCGGGCGGTTTTATTGTCGGAATGGCATAGGCAGCCGTGCTGAAAATATTAAGAAATATGGCCTGAAACGGCCTGAAACGGCCAAAATTTGCCATTTTTTTTTATTTTTTTTGTTGCATTTAAGTGCTCGTGGCTATAAGAATTAATCAGTTTGAGGAATTCATACTAATGTATCTTTAGTTTTATCATGGAGGACATGAACGCTATGGCTAAGAAAGCTAAGAAAAAGGCTAAAAAGGCCGCTGCCAAGAAAGGCGGCAAAAAGGATGTATTGGTAGTTGCAAGCAAGGTTAAGGCATATGTCCGGAGTAAGGGCTTTATGTGCAGTGGAGATGCCATACAGGGCTTATCCGATTGCGTATATAGCTGTCTGGACAAGGCCATGACACGAACTTCGGCGAATCGCCGCAGTACGGTCAAACCTCAAGACCTCTAGTACAAAGGACGGAAGGAAAATAGGCGTACTGCCGTCCGCGAAAGGGCAGTACCCCTGGAAGTAACGGCCGGGACTTTATTGAAAGTCCCGGCCTTTTCCTTTGGGGGAAGGGAAAGAGGGGATAGGATTTTAGACACGGATTAACACTGGAACACGGATATTTGTTGGGACAGGTGAGAGGTTTAAAGGAGCAGGTCGGGCACAGGGTGGGCCAATAATTACAATTTTGAAATTTGATAATTCAAAGATAGGTTATTGAGTATTAATTCGTTATATCTGGACGCCAGCCCCGATGAATCGGGATGAGACACGTCAAAAGTACAGGGCAGCTTTGATACTGACATATAAAGCCTGTCCCGGCGTTTCGCCGGGATTGACTTTTGACGGGTGCATCTTTCCTGCGAGGCTTAATACTATAATTTGGTGATGGGTTTTGTCCGCGGGACTAATTTTTGGAATTGGATTTTAGGTTGAGGTGTAGTTTGGGGGAGGTGATTGGGTTTTGGTTTTCGAGTGCGTAGAAGGTGGTGTTTACGGCTCCTGATGGTTTGAGGGCGAGGCCTTTGGTTTGGCCGTTGATGAGTCGTTGTAGTACGGGTTTTGAGATGGAGATACAGTTTTTGTCTCCGGGTTGGGGGTTTACATTGAAATCGATTACCAGTTGGGGGTTTAAGACTTTATGGAGGGGCTGGTTTTGGCGGAATGAATTCCAGGTGACGGTTTTCTGGTCCCATTGTGGGTTTCCGGCGGTGATTTCGACGAGTCGGATCATGCCGAAATCTTTTTGGTAGTCATCGGATCGCTGGAGGGAATGGGTGGTCAGTTCCAGGAGTCCGGATTCGGGTACTTCTCGGCCGGTGAATTTGCTGAGGTCCCAGCGGAGGATTATATATTGGGTGCCGCTGACGGCCAGGAGTGTGGGTTTTTGGGGGTCTGTCGGTGCGGACCAGTTGTTAAAGTTCATGTCAGTATATTCCCGGTCGATGATGCTATCCTGGAAGGCGGGTATATGATGGGCAAAGGTTTTTACATCGGGGATATTCGGGTGGTATGGTACCTGGACGCCCTGGTCGGGCGTGGCGGTATCGACGTTGACGATGTCGGCCTTGATATAGTCCACGTTCACGCGGAAAGTTTCCAGTCCCCAGTCCATCATGGCCATTTGGCCGGATACCTGGTCGCCGGGTCTGGCGTCGAAATTTCTGGTGGTCATACTGATGGTATGCCAGTTGGTAGTATCGGGGATATCGAATTCCATGAGATTGGAGTGGTAATCGGTGGTTCTCTGGGTATGAAAGGAGAGGTTGACGCGTCGGGGCGCGTGGCTGGCTTTTAAGCGTGCTTCGATGCGTAGTTCATAATTGGGTTTGCCGAGCAGTTCGAGGTCCATATTGTTTGAGACATGTCGTCTGATGACGGCCCACCAGATATTTCGCTGGTCGCGGGTGGCATTGACTACCATAGTGGCATATCCCTGTCCGGGCTGGAGATCGACGGTGGCGGCGCCGTCGCCGGTGTAAAAGGCCCAGCCGTTTTCGGCGGTGGGGTCGAGGGAGAGTTCGTTGAAATCGTCGCGGAATTGACCGGATGACTGGTTGGTGATAATGAATGTTAAGGTGAGAATCAGGATGGATGGTTTGGAGAGGGGACAGTATTTATGCATGGTTCATCTGCCTTTCCGGGACACGAGCATGCTTAAGCTTCGCTGAGGCTGCGCGTAAGCATGCCAGCCAGCACCATTAGTCGGAATATACATTGTAAGCCACAGGGAGTATTCTGGATTTTTGTCCCCGCCTGCGCGGGGTTGACATTTTTTTATACATGGGTGAATCAAGTATTTAGCATTAATTTTTTTGGTTATTATTTTTCTGGTATCAGGTAAACGGCTAAATCGCGGCCGGCATTCAGGGGGATATCTTTTAAGAACAGTTGTCCGTTTCTGGCCTGGATTTGGTTCTCCTGGTTAAAGTCACCGGTCCAGGTGTCATAATATTTTACGATATAGGTTTTGTCTGGCGCGTCGTTTATTGTCAAGGTGAGGTTTTTGACTTCTTTTTCGGCGGTATTGAAGAGCCATACAAAGAAGTTATCGCCGGATTTCAGACCGAGTGTTTCGATATTTTTCCTGGTGACGGTAACGATGAGTTCTTCAATTAAGTTTTGATCATTTTTGGTCATAAGGGCGACGAACTGGGCGGCATTTTTTAAGTGGAAGTAGTGATTATTATCAAGATGCCATTCCCACCACCAGGTGAGAGGCAGAATGGGGCAGGGTGAAAACATACCGCGCCAGAGTCCCAGATGCATTTGTGTTTCATAGAGTTCGTCGGGCTGATCTTTTCCTGGTCCTTTCCAGCTTACGGCGAATTCTCCCACGACATCGGGTTTATGGAACCGTTCGGTATAGTTCAGGATTGAGTTTTTCATATCATCGGTGGGTCCGTAGTTATGATGCTGGGTGAATTCGAGATTTTTAATATCCCATAATCCGGGCACCTCACGGTTGACGACGCTGGTGGTCACGAGGTGCTGGTAGGGGTCGATCTGTTTGAGATAATCGGCCATTTCCCGGTGCCAGTTTACGATGGCGGCGGGCGGTATATTCTGCCAGTCCATGGCATTATCGATTTCATTCCAGAACTCCCAGCAGGCCAGATAGGGAGAAAATCCCCAGCGGGCCACCATGTATCGCAACCGATTTTTATAATAACGTATTGCTTCGGGGTGTGTGAAGTAGTCAGTCGGTCCCTGACACGGGCCGCCGTTGACAACATTGTAAGGATTTCTGCGCCATTCATCGTTTGAGCCCCAGCGGTCCAGTTTTGGTTTGAAGGTACCGTGATAGTCATGGGCCAGCATAATATAGACGCCTTTTTCCTCGGAGAGTCTCAGGATTTCATCGAATCGTTCGGCGGTTTTCTGATAGTATCGGCCGAGGCCCGGGGCATCGAGGATGTCGTCCGGATCTCCGTGTTCGATGGCGATACTGGCCAGATGGGGTGAACAGTTAAGGTTTCCGGAAAATTCGATTTTGAGGAAATTAGTGCCGTCGGGCAGTTCCTGGATGCATCCGACAAACATGCGTTGCCATCCTTCCTGGGTGGTCCAGGTCTGACTAAGTTCGGCAAGTATCGGCTTGTAGGAAATATTGTCAGGGGAATAGGAACATTTGATATCGTTATCGGTGAATTCGCCGGAGAAAAACTGTTTGAATTTGAATTTTTTGATGTCTTTGATATTATAGATGATGGTTTCGGAGGAATCGGGCGGGATTAACACTCGGTTGGTATCGTCTTCGGTAACGTTTGTTTTTCCGGTAACGAGTTTCAGGCCGGGCGAATGGTAAAAGGTGTTGTCCCAGTTTTCAAAATCATCGTTGAAGGTCTGATATCTTACCACCCTGGTCCATTCCAGGGGCAGGTTCCAGGGGCACATCCAGATACGGATGAAATTGACATTATTTTCTTCCAGGGCTTTGTAGTATCTTTCGAAGGTGTAGGTCTGGTCGGGTGTATTTTCCCAGCAGAGGTTCAGACCCACGCCCCGAAAGCGTTTTCCCGAATCAAATAAAAAGGAGTATTTGGAACGAGGATTAATTCGTAAAAAGCCGTCGCGGTTTGATTCCTTGACCTCGACCTGTGAGGTTTTTGACGTGGTTGTCTGCTGGTGGCTAACAACCCGGATATGGTAGGAATGTCTGCCGGGAGTCATGGCGGTAAATCGAGCCAGCCATAGCGACTTTTCTGGAGATCCGCTTTCATAGAAACACGGCAGGATGAGTTCCCGGCCGTCCGGCGTTTTAATAATGGCATCGACCCGGATATCATCCGGGTCATAGGGATTATCAAATGGATAGTTTAACTGAATTTTAACGGTGAGGGTTTCGAATTGTCGGATAAGAAATGAGCCTGGGGTCACGGAAATATCAGAGGCGTAGAGCCCATACCCGTAAAGTACCAGTAACGTCAATGACAGCCATATAGTTTTCAGATTCCTTTGATTCATAATCGTCTCCTATTTGAGCCAGGGGCATGCTCCTGGGTATTAATAAGGAAGTCATATTTTACATGGTCTGGCCGGAGTTGGGGCCGGAGGACTGCTGGTTTTTTAAGATCAGGGGTAGTTTTGGCGTGTTTGGATCGACGGATTCCATACTGCGCCAGAAACGGATGGCACTTTTTCCGATATAGATTTCGTCCCCATCCTGCAGGGGAGTAGGTTTCGTGACTGTGTTCATGTTGACCGTGGTTCCGTTTCTGCTTTTAAGGTCGTGGAGTGTCCAGGAGTCGTCTGACTCTCTTCGGATCTGGCAATGTTGGCGCGAAGCTCTCTTTTCGTGGATAATGATTTCATTATCCGCGGTCCGCCCCACGGTTACGCAGTCGGAGTCGATCCTGACCCGACGAGGCACTTGATCATCATATATATCCAAAACCGGCATATCACCTCTACAATTTAATTTTTTCATATCATGGCAGAAACTGGTCTGGATGTCAAGATTTGAAACGGTCTGAAGTTCAATTCGGCAGGCCCAATTTTAGCGCAAAAACGTACTTTGTACAGGAAAATAAGGATTTTTTTTAAAAATTTTTTGTTCTTTGTCGGCAAAGGAGTTGCGTGTTTTGGAGGATGAATTTTCATCTCCGAAATTAGCGCAAAAGTGAAACTTCGGCCTAAGGGTAGAGGGACGATTAGACGCCAGCGTCAAAAGTATTTCGAAGCATTGATTCTGGGTCAATAACAACGCTCTTGAGTGCCAGTATCCACTTTTGACGGTAACATCGATTAGAGCCGTTGAAAGAGGAATTTGAAATAAGGACATGAGAAAGAAGACAGGAGTCATGAAGTGTCACCTGCGGATGTGGGTTAAGAGAAAGTCAGGAGTAAATTGATATGTCGTTTGATTTTTCGATATTTAATCAGTACCGGGCGGGCGTATTTGGGTATCTTGATGAAGAGTATGTGTCTTATCTTATTGATGAGATATCGCTGGATCAGATATTGCACTACGAGAAGTTATGGAATTATTATCGCAACGAGCTCTACGAACTGATGTTAGAGGGCAGCATGGTGGAGACGGCCCGCACCTATCGTCAGGGTCAGGAATACGGTCTTCCGCCGCGGATAACGGGGGTAAGGTATAATTTTCATGGCGGCATGACCCCGGGTCGCATTGAGACTCTTTCGCGTCGTAAGGAGGTGGTCATTGAAAACGATATTTCCTGGCGTATCGATGCGATGGTCGATTTTCTTTTTGGCAAGGATATCAGTATAAGTTCGCAGGCGTCCCATCCGGAGCGGGCCGAGCAAATCGTCAAAGTTTTAAATACGGTATTCCAAGAGAATGGTGGTACGAGTTTTTTCCAGGAGCTGGCGTTACTGGGCAGTGTATATGGATTTGTGGATGTGCTATTACGCTGGCAGTCTGCGACGGAGGCAGAGGTTGATGTTCCAGGCGGTATCTCTGCGGAGCCCGGGTCTAAACACTTAGAGGCAGTGGTTCATGAACGAGCCAGACATTTACGACTGGAGGCCATCGAGGCTCCGCGGAGTATGCCGATTCTGGACGAGCACGATTATCGTCGGATTGACTATTATATTCAGCACTATCGTCAGCAGCATAATGAGCTCAGTGACAAGGATGATAGCGTGCATACGTTTAATCCGCGTGGCGATCGTGTCCGTCGTATCAGGGAAACGCACAATGTGGAGGTCATCGGTCCGTTTTACTGGCAGCGTTACGAGGATGCGGAGCTGGTAGCCGAGGGTATCAATCCTCTGGGAGTGGTGCCGGTCGTGCATATCCAGAATATGTCGCTGCCGCTTCGTTATGAAGGGCAAAGCGATGTGGAGCCGTTGATTCCCCTGCAGGACGAGTTGAATACGCGGCTGAGCGATCGGGCCAGTCGGATCACGTTTCAGAGTTTCAAGATGTTTCTCGGCAAAGGCATCGAGGGATTTGAAAACCGTGTCATCGCCCCCGGCCGATTATGGTGCACTGATAATCCGGATGCCAGTATCGAGGAGTTTGGCGGTGATCCGGGCAGTCCCAGCGAGGATACTCATATTGATCAAATCCGGGAATCGCTTGATAAGGCCAGCGGAGTGGCATCGATAGCTGCCGGGATTCTCAAGGGTCGGATTGGAAACCTCACCAGCGCGGTGGCACTGAAGATGACTCTGATGGGGGTACTGGCCAAGACCGAGCGCAAACGTAAAACGTACGGACAGGGTATCAGGGAGCTGTGCCGGTTGATTTTGCTGGCCCTGGATAAAACCGGGATATATCCCAACAGACCCGACGAAAGGGAGATTGAAATCCACTGGCCCAGCCCGCTGCCGGAAAATCTGATGGAAAAATTACAGGAAGCCTCTCTCAAGAAAGAACTCGGCATTGAACAGCAACAGGTGCTGAAGGAATTGGGATATTAGAAAACAGTTGTGGATTGTGAGGATTAAAAAGATATTTTAAATGACAAGTATATGGAGGCTACGATGAAAGAATTGAAACAACAGTCAGAAGTCAAAGGGTGTGAATCAGGTTCGGTGGAGCAGGCGGAGATCAATTCTAACACGGAATTATATGGTCAGCCGGTGCAGGGATCTCAGTTGGCGCCGATGACAGAGTTGGTCGGGTATCGTAAGCGGGCCCAGGCGGCCGAGCAGAAAGTGGAGGAACTATCCCGCCGGCTGGAGGAGAGTCAGCAGGAACAAAAGAATGTCCAGGCGCGTCTGTCAGAGATGGAACGGGAGAATGAACTGAGTCAGCATCTACAGCGGGCGGGGGTCAACGATATGGAGGTGGCGCTGCTTCTGGTCCGAGAGAAAGCTCAGGGATCGGAGGAAAAAGCTGATTTATCTAAAGCCGTATCTGAGCTGCAAAATGAACGGCCCTGGTTGTTTGATGGGCCGTCGGATGCATCTGCGGCGAGACTGGCGGGGCTTACGGCCGGTCGGCAAAAGACCAGAGACAGTGCCAAGAACCGGCTTTCTCAACTGGGACGTCAGGCGCAGCAGAGCGGGTCACGTCAGGATATACGCCAATACCTGCGGCAGCGGCGGGCCATTCAAGGGTAAATGGGCAGTACATGCCTAAGCTTCGCTGTCGCTGCGTGTAGGCATGCCACCCTGAGTGTGCCGGGGCACACTGGAGCAATAGACAGGTGAGCAGGTGAATAAAATTACATTAGAAATAGAAAGAAAGGGGAATGAGTTATGAGTTTTACAGGAAAAGCGACGTATACGGCCGGAGCAAGTTTTCCGGAGCTGGCAGAGGATGTAAGTGATCTGGTGGGGATTGTGTCACCGTATGAGACCCCGCTGCTGGATTTGCTTGGCGATGCGGCCAATCCGGCGGTGAGTACGTATCATGAATGGCTGGAAGACAGCCTGCTGCCGAACAAGGATGTTATTAGCGACAGTGATCTTAGCAATCCATCCACGACCACGGAATTTGATGTGGCTAATGGGTCCCGGTTTCAGATAGGGGATCAGATTCAGGTGGAAGGCAGTAAGGAGCTCATGCTGGTGAACTTAATCAATTTCAATACGCTGACCGTTCTGCGAGGGTATGGCGGTACTATAGCAGAAGACCTTGAGAACAATACGGTCGTAAACATTCTGGGCAACGCGGCACTGGAAGGCGGCGACCGGCCGCAGTCTCGGTTTACGAATAGAATACGTCAGGGTAATTTCACGCAGATATTCACGGCATCGGTAGAGGTCTCCGGCAGCGACCTGGCGGCACGTCAGCTAGGGATTGCCAATGAGATGGATTATCAGAAGCAGGAACGTTTGCGTGAACTGCTGCGTGATCTGGAGAACACGGTGATCAACGGCGGTCAGCCGATAGCCAATCCACAGGGCTCGGGAACCGTGCGGCGGACCCTGAATGGGATTATCCCGCATATAAACTCGAATGTTTTTAAGCCGGGCGATGAGGGGTTTCCGGTTGGTACTGCCCTGGATGAAGAGATGCTCAATTACGCGCTGCGTCAGATATGGCAGTCGAGCAGTGGGAACGTGGATTTGATCGTGGTGAACGGTTTTCAGAAGCGTCGGATCAACTCGTTTATATCACCCAGTCGTGCCTTTGGTCCGGCCGACCAGAAATATACGGATCTGGTCAGCCTGTATGAGAGTGATTTTGGTCTGTGCCGGGTCGTGCTGTCGCGCTGGGCGCCGCAGAATACCGTGTTACTGCTGGACAGTTCGCGAGTAACGGTGGTTCCGCTGGCGGGTCGGAGTTTTCATTTCAAGCCGCTGTCATCGGGCGGGGATTATGAATGCGGGCAGTTAATTGGTGAATATACGCTTGAGATGCGTAATGAAGAGGCGCACGGGTGTATACGGGGACTGGATACTGAATAGAGTTTATTTTTGCGGAGTTTGGGGTTGAGGGGTTTCAGCACCCTTCTGCTGGCAGGCAGAAGGGTGCCACCCCGTGTTAGAGCAGATGAGAAGACAGAAGTCATCACTTAGATAATCGGCATGCATGCTTAAGGTTCGCCAGCGCTGCGTGTAAGCATGCCACCCTGAACAGGGAGGTTATAGAAATGGAATCGTTTTGTCGAGATGTGGATTTATTGAAATGGGAGCCGATGCTGTTTGGTGATCTGGCGCCGGCCGGTCAGACGCTTGCCAGGGGCGATAACGGCGTATTGGCCGGGACCGTGTTCACGGATGATAATGCTGACTTTGTCGGCCGGGGTGTTAAAGCGGGCCATGTTATCTGTTTGAGCAACAATGATTTTACGCTGGACGGTGTTTATGAAATCGTCTCTGTAGATTTTCAGAGTCAGCTTGGTGTATCCATTGTGCGTCCGAGGGAACTTGATACTCCGATAGCGCCTCCTGCCGGCAGTGAGATAGAGTATCGAATCAGTACGTTCGATCCGCAGAGTCAGGAGGCGTCACTGGGTCTGTTGCGTTATTTTGGATTAAGTATTGATGAAGAGACGGGCGAGATCAGTGAAACGATATTGAATCATCAGACTTTGCGTCAGGCGGCCGTATTTTCGGTGCTGGCGGCGGTGCTGGCGGCGAACGCCGGTGAGCAAAATAAGACGTGTATTTTCTGGCAGAAATCACAGCGTTATCAAAAAATGTACGAGTCGGCCCGCACGCAGGCACGGCTGGAGATTGATACCAATGCCGACCGTCTCATGGATAAAATTCAGACCGGGGGGACGGTGCAGTTGAGAAGGATGTGAAAAGAGAGGGGCAAAGGGACATAGGCACAAAAGTACAGAGTGTGGATTATTGAGGATTGATGGAATGCAGATCATAACGTTTGATGGGAAACGGTTATTTGAAGGGGAGGGGCATGTTCTGGAGATTGGTACGTGGCAGCGGAAGTTGGTGGAGCGTGGTTTTGCGGGGCTGGACGGCGTTATGAGTATAGACCTGGGTCGGCGCAGCCGGACGATAAAACAAAGGGGTACATTGAGCGCCTCCAGCCGCGCAGCCCTGCGTATTCGGAAAAAGCACATCGAGGAGTATATTGACGGTTTTATTTATGAGTTGAAAGACCAGGAAGGTGAAAGTTACGACGGGGTACGAATGGACCGGTTTGAGACGGGGCTGTCTGAAGTCAGTGGCAGTCGGGTACAGTGTAGTTATGAAATTATGTATACCCAGTTGAGAGAATAAATGTCATCAGATAGATTCCATATTGAGAAGGTTCGAGCCGAGCCGTTTTCGGCAGGCATGTTGAAGGGCGGCCGGGCGGCGCCGGTGGCGGGGCTGGTTCTGGTTAGCTGGCAGAGCCGGGAAACGGATATATTTTTCCAGGTTTATGTGGACGGGCGCCGGGCAGGTACAACTTCTCATCCGAGACAGCGGTATCTGCTGGTTGATTGTGAGGCGGGCCATACCGCGGCGATTGAAGTTGTGGCTGTCGATGTCTCGGAATTCCATATCGATCATGCGAAATTTCTCAACGGATTCAGTCCTAACAACGGTGCGTATGCGATCATCAGCTTTCCCCGACTGATGGAATATCCCCGGGGGAGTTCGGTAAGGATATTTGGCGCCGGAGGTGGCGGCCCGATTGACTATTCTGAACCGCTGGCGCAAATAGAAGTGTGGGATAGTCTTAGTAAGAAATGGGGCTGGGGTCTGGATACATTTGGTGGCGGAGATTTCGGTTATAGTGGCACAGGTGCAATCGGTTGGGGCAAGGGCAGCTTCGGTGAAGGTGGGTTTGGATTCGACGCGGAGGTCCTTACTTTTCGAGCCGGGGCAAAGGAGGCAGGTACGTATCGGTTCGCCGTGAGAATGGTGGACCGATACGGCCATTTTAATGAAGAGCAGGATGAGATTTTAACGGTCTATGTGGATCCGCTGCCGGCGGCGCCGGAGGTGGCTATTGAAGGTTATGATGAGGAGGAAGACAGACTGGTTTTGAGGATAGGTTAAGGGACGGGTGGGTGGATAATGAATATCCAGCCCCTTTCTGCAAAGGGGTAAACTTTGAGCTACTATAAGGCCTGTACCCTGATATGAGAAAGGTTGATACGATGAGTGAAGTATATCCGAGTGACAGTAGTATATTGAATCTGGTGGCAGAGGAGGAGACGGGGGTAGAGTATATAGAGACGGGCCGGGCGCCTTATTATCTGGAGTTTCGGCGGCTGCTCTACCGGCTGCTGCTGGCGACGCGGCGGGTGAATGACCTGCGTGTTTTTGATGAAGGGGGTTTAAGTGTTGGTGTTAAGGCCGGGGCATTCCGGGATGGAGACCAGTTGCGGGAGTATCCCGGCAGCAGCGGTCATACGCTCGCTGATGATAAGGCAAGCATTTATCTATACCTCGATGCGGGGGGGGACCTTGTACTTGATGAATACACGTCGTTCCCTGACGCCGGTATTAATCATATTCGCCTGGCTCAAGTGACCACCAGTGCCGGTGATATTACAGAGATCATCGATTGCCGCGGCCAGCATTTATGGAATGCGTTGGGCGGTACCATATATGGCGGTTCCTGCCGTAACTATACGAGTCAGGGTGGTGTGAGTTTTATTTTTCAGGCTACTGTATCAGCCGGCGAGACGGTTGTCATTCATAATAGTAATGCGCCTTTTAAATATCGGGTGCTGGACGCCTGGAGCGTAGCGAACGGCGTTAACGGCGGGTCGTGGAAACTGGACGACGGCGCGAACGATATAACAGTTCCTGTTACTCTAACCCTGGCTGACAAGGCGGTTGATCGGACGGGCAGCCTGGACAATGATTATGCCGGGATCGAAAAAGATGGTTCGCTCAGAGTGGTTGGCGACGGGGCCAGCGCGGATTGTGACGTGTATGTACTGTGTATGAGAGTGGAATAAGGAGTTAAAATGTCGATCAGTGAGCATGCAATGTATTTTGTGGGCAACCGGGCGGGGAGCATTTATAACGGCAGTCATCATGCCGGCGGGTGTACGCAGTTGTGGTGGGAGAGTGAATGTCCGAACGGCGTCAAATCTGAAAAACTTGCCGCGTTGTCGAAACTGATGAAGGCGGACGGCGCGGCGATTGAGAGTGTATCCAGTCCGACAGTCAACAATGACAATGGCTATGTGAGTTTATTTAAGCCGGGCGAATTTACGTTGTGCGAGCCGGGCATGATTGCTTATGTTGATTTTGTCGGGGGTGTTTATCTTCCGGGTCATTATCGCATCCGGTCACAAACCAGTAACGGCATCACCCTGGATTTAGCCTATATCGCCTCGGACCTGGTCAACCAGGTCAGCATAGGTGGTGCGTTTGATCATTTACAAAGTGCGTTCGATACTATTGATAATGCCACCGGCACGACCGGCAGCCGAACGATATATATCAATAGAAGCGAGGATATCAGCAGCGGCAAACTCGTCTGTACCATCACGGGCGAACCAGGGAACGGGCATGTGCGGATTATCGGTTTTAAAGAGGCGCCCGGTGATATGGACCGCGGGGGAGACTATGAAACCGAAAAAATTGAAATTGACGGCAAAGGCACCCTGGCCGATGATCTGGTTTTAATGGATTCCCGGAAGAATATTCACTGGTGTAATATCTATTTTCATGGGACATTCGGTAGTGACCACGACGGCGTATATCTTACCGGCGTTACGGAGGGAACCGAGTTTAATCGATGCCGGTTTGGCAATGTGGACTCGGCCCTGGGGGGAACGCCGGCAAAATTGTTAATGCAGTATTGTCATATAGAAGACACGCTGCGTGTGGCGCCCTTTACCGCGTTCCGTCAGGTCACGATGCTCAATAATGTCATCCATATTGCAGACAACAAGTTTGTCGGCGTGGCCGTGAACAGCACGTTCATCGGCAATGTATTCATCGGCGGGATCCACGGCATTATATTCGGTACGGATGAGGACATCTCTCTGGTTCATAACAATACCTTTTATAATCAAAGTGCGGCCGGCATCAAGTATTACAAAGGATACTTCATCATAACCAATAATATTTTCGTGATGTCCGACGTGGACACCTATGCGGTAATACAGGGTGTCAACAGTCTGGGTCAGGCGACTGTTATTGGAAATAACTGTGCCTGGTCTTTATCTGGTCCGCTGACACATCCCTTTTATAACAGTGCTGAAAATTTCAGCCTGGACCATCAGGATTCGATTTTTTTCGACCCGCGACCGGCGGACCCGGATAGCGATGATTTCAGGGTCCGGGCCACGAAGACAGCCTCAGCCGGTCGTGTGGATGTAAACGGGTATCCGTCGGCGATCGGAGCGGTGGGGCCGGCTAAGGTCCAACACTCTCCCACACTCCTGAACGGTTCTCCGATTAGCGGAACATTCTGATTTTTTGGAAAGGACTATGGAATGATTTATTATGTTTATTTCACTAACGGCGGGACACCGGAAACGGGTTTGAATCCGATCTGGAGTTCTTTAAGGACCGGTCAGAGCGGCGGCGATAAGAATGCCACTGCGCCGGTGATAACCGAACTCGGCAACGGGTGGTATCGGTTTGAAATTACCTTTGGCCAGGCGCCGTGGGATATTATTACGGAGGATCTGGTGGGCGTTATTGACGGCGGCGATGAGCTGGCGGATGTGGATCGATACAAGCCGGTGGCCATTACCCTGCGCGGGTTGGCTTTGGCGCGAATTGCCCATAAGGGGGTTCAGGACAAAGCGAGCGGTCATATCGACATTTTTGCCACGGATGGTGTGAGTAAGGAAATGACGCTGGAGATGAGTGATGAGCAGGCGTGTATTGTTCGTAATCCGGCGGGGTCGGGATGATTTATGATTAAGCTGCGCTATCGCTGCGCGTAGGCAAGTCACCCTTCGATAGATGACACAGGGAAAGGGAATTGAAATGGATGCACATTTGTATAATAGTTTAACGGAAGGTGATTTTGGTAACGGGTTCTATTTGTGCCAGGAGCTGGTGGAGGGTGATTTCTGGTCTCGGCGTCTGGGGTGTTATTGTGTTTATCGCGGTATGGATTACAGGGATGATATTGATTATGAACATATAGTGGCGGCGACTGATCGGTCGGGAGAGTTTTGTTTGCCGGACGCTATTCATCATCAAGTGGAGACGGATTATTTTTATGGTTTGCGTCGATGTTCTGCCACAGGCCGGCAGGAACAGGGCACGATGGCGGAGGTTACACTGTCTTTGGATGCAGCGGGCCGGCGTCGCGCCGGTCGTTGTAATCCGGTGCAGTTTTTGACGGCCCGGGTGGAAAACGGAAGGCATGTCCGATTGTACTGGTGGTATAGTCCGCCGGGTCAGGAGGTTGAGCCGGATCGATTTGGGGTATTTGGTGATGATGGAAGCGGGCTGATTGATTATGGACAAGCCCCGGGCACGATGGATTATAAGGGACAGGGCTGGTATTCGTGGGTGAGCGAGGCTCAAGCGGAGGATGGTCGGTATCGATACAGTGTGTGTACGATAACGGCTCAAGGTGTTAATGACGGGAACCGGGGATATGTTGAAATCACCATAGGTACCCATAATTTTACAGGGATTGTGTCGCTGGACTGCGGAGTGGGGTGACAGGAGGATGATTTAATATGAGAGATAATTCGGTAACCTATTCCGGGAAATTAGGTGATGAATTAAGTGTTCGTGTGCCGGGAGTGATGGTGGAGGTGGACGGTCAGCCGGCGCCGGGACTGGAGTTGTGTGAGGTGGTACTTCGGTCGGGGCCGTGGTTGAATGAAGCGTGTTTTCGGGTGCAGCCATATATGTCGGGAGCGAGGGTACGGCTGGAGGATATTTTTCAATTATCGCAGCCGGGCCGGCGTATTGTGGCACGTCTGGCGGGTATCAGCGGAGCGAGTCGCGGCCGGGTTCCATCCTGGCCGTTATTTGCCGGAGTAATCACCCGTACCCTCGGGCGGCTCAGAGGTGATGGTGAAGACCTGGCGATGACGGCCGTTGACGAGCTCACGTATCACAACCGTGGAATACGTATCGAGGATATGCGTATCCGCGGTGATGACGGAACACAATTTATCAAAATGAACGATATTATTTTTAATCCCGGCGGGAAAGGCAACCGCAGCCGCAGTCGGGTCAGGTGTCATCATAATGATTACTTTGTTTTTGAACTGGGCGACGGTCAAGGGTGTTCCTGGAATGCGGCGCAGGCGATAGGTTATATTGTGGGTGAGTATCTGACGTGGATGTGTGACATTAGTGTTACGGTACCGGCTTTGGAGCCCATACTGACGGATACACTATTGCGTGATGTGGAGATAACGGGCCTGAATCCGATAGCGGCTATTGAACGGATATGTCAACGTTGTGATCTGCGTTTCGCGTTAAAGCATATTCCGGTAGCGGACCATGCGGTCAAATCGGTATTAATTTTTTATCAGCGCGGGCAGGGGCGAAAGATACAGATATATCATCAGCCGGCGGGCGAGCAACTGGAAGCGTCCCAAACAAACCTTGTGCAGGCGCAACTGAACACCGACACGGCGGGCAAATCACTGCAGTTAACGGGTCGGGGGAGTATAAAGCGATTTGAAAGCACGTTTGAACTGGTGGAGGGCTGGGACCAGAGTCTGGAGGCAAGTGATTATAATTTGTATTCGGCGGCGACCAACGATGATTTTGTGCGGTATCGAGATGTGTTTCGCAAGTTTGTGCTTAACGAAGCGGGTGATTATGAAGGGGTGCCGTTCCATCAGGGTCCGGCGTATGATTTAAGCGTTGTATTGGGCACGATCGATTACGCTCGTCGTCGGCGTCGATTTTATCCCTGTCTGAGCCGCAACGCCTCTGGTGAGTCGTTTTGTTATTATGTGGAAGTTTCATACAACGGAGGCACTACGTGGCAGATTTATGAAGGGGCGTTTAATATATTGCTAAATGAATGCGGGATATACCTGAGTTCGAACCAACTGGACGGTCGTACCTGGATAGCGATCTGCAAGGATAAGCTGCGGTTTCGGATAACGGCGTGTATTGACGGGGACGAGGCGCTGGAGGCAAAGCTTCATGACGGACCGATACGATGTGCGCGGCCGCTGGAATCTATTGTGATTCACGCCGGGGATGACTATCAATATCGGCGTGTAACGGGCGGCAGTATATTCAGGCAAAATAGGGATATGGAAACGGCATTGGCTGATGAGATTGACGACAGCGGGAATTTACGGCGGTTTTTACGTGAACACCTTGCGCGTCTGCGTCAGGAAGAGATGGCGGGAATTCTGGAGTTGAATTTTCTTCGGCCGGATATTTCGCCCGGGGATATTGTCAAAGAGATCAGAGGCAGAGATATAGATTTCGGGCGGCTGGGGGGTTCGAGCGAGTTTTTACCGCAGGTGGAGCAGGTGGAATTGAAGCTGGGAGAGGAATGGATAACCCGATTGACGTTTGGAGGATGACATGTCAAACAGTATTGAGTTACAGGAACAGATAAATCGTCTATCACGTAAGGAGGGGCGGTCTTTACATGCGGAGCGTTCTCTGGTTACGGCGCCGGGTGCGCGTCCGCCGGCGTTTGCGGTCAGGGTTATCAGCCGGGAAAGTTATAATCTCTATAATGTACAGATGGTGGAGATTACGGCGCCGGGTCAGCATCCGGCTCCGGTGGCGGGTGAGCTTGAGGCTTATAATCTGGCGGAATCGTTCACGGAGCAAGGGACAGTAACGTCGGGCACTTACGCGGTGATGTGGTGTTGCGGGAATTGTAATGTTTTTTATGTTAAGGCGTAGAAGAAGGGAGGTTTTTATGATGTATTTGAAACGATGTATATTGATGGGAATGATGTTTTCATGTTTGGCGGCCGGTGGCTGTGGGGATTTGCGATTTGCCCCGGGTCAGGAGCAGAAGCAGAATGCGTATCTGCATCATCGGACGGTGCAGGCGGCAGCGATTCGGGCGGATCATGAAGATGTCTCGGGGGTACTGAAGCAGCTTACCAGCCAGGCGACGCGTCAGAGTGAGGCGATCATGGCTTATTATGGTCTGCCGGATGAGATTCCTGCAGGTGGAAGTGTTACAGAGTTGCTCGGGGAGGAGAGTAACGGTATTACGCAGCAGGCGCTGGTGTCGGCGGCGCAGCGGCCTGATCCGTGGGATGTGGCGGACGATTTTCTGGAGTTGGGCATAGCGTTGGCGGGAGTGGCCGGGGGCGTATTGGGTACACGCGCGGCCGGGGCGTTGAAACTGGCGCGTCAGAAAAGCCAGGCCCTGCGTGAAATCGTCAGCGGTAACGAACTGTTCAAGCAGGCGCGCCCGGACCAGGCGGACGATTTTAAAAATGCCCAGCAGCATCAGAGCCAATCCACCCGAGAACTGGTTGTCGCCATGAAATAATAGCCGACAACCGCTTCATAAAGTATGGAACTCAATGCCGGGGCGACCTTTAAGGTCGCCCCTTTTTTTTGGACAGACAAACACATATTCCCCACAACTTAACAGCCTGATTTCCTTATTGACAATTCTTTTCTGATATGCTATTTTAACAAAATATGAATTGGCATGGTCTTATATTTTGGATTATGAGAATCAGTCAAATCCCTTTGAGGAAAGGCGAGAAGTAATCTCTCGATGGCGTTCTCATGCCGCAGTTGATATAGAAGAAAATGAAGATGTGCTGCATACGGCCAATCAAATCGCCAAATTCGGATTCAGAAATAAAAGTGATTCCTAAAAATCATTTTAAACACGGGTATAGTTTTTTTTTGGATATTATACTTTCGGAAGGATATCTTAAGTCAGAATCGGAGCTTGAACGCCTCTTCAAGGAGTTTTCAGATTAAGAGGTCAGCCGATTAAGATATTACACGGGAGGCCGTGCAGGGTGGTGATGTGGAGGAAGGTGAACAGGTGAAAGAAACATGCTGAAGTGTGAACTGTCAGAGTGTTTTTGGCAACATACACTAGTGAAACCTACAACCTGATTTTCCAGTCTTGCGGCAGTCCGGACCACATGCCGGGCAGCATATCATAGGCTGCTACATTTTCGACATGCCAGTCGAGGAAGAGGCAGTTTGCTCCCCCGCTATGTCGGTCCTGTGCTATGCGTCGGCCCCAGGTAACATCTTCCACCTCAGAATAGGGCATATGGGTGTAAGCAAAGACATCCATTCGATGAATTTCGGCGCTGTTGGAGGCGGTTACGACCGGGCGCCAGTCTCCGCTCTCGCTATCCGCCAGGTATATGGTTTCGTCCCGTTCGCCGGGAAACTTTGTCAGTTTGGTGGGCTGAGATACCTCCTGGCGGTTGTCAGCCCAGTTATTGATCACGTAGGAGATGGCTGCTTCGGACTGGGTGGGATAGCCGGGACAGCGATAAATGTCAATATGCCGGTAATCGTCCACGCCATTGACGACCCGAGCCTGCTGTTCCAGGTAGGGCATGAGCAACTCAAACCATATTTTACCTGACCCGGCAGTGCCGCGGGGCACATAATCCTTATTATCCTCGGCGTAGTAGTAGGTGGCGTATCCCATCTGTTTGAGCTGGGTCATACACACAGCGGACTGGGCCTGTTTCCGGGCAGCGGTGAGGGCGGGCATGAGGATGGAAACCAACAGGCCGATAATTGCAATCACGACCAGCAGTTCGATGAGGGTAAATCCTTTTTTCCCAGGGAAAGGGTAATTTCTGTCAGTCCATAGTATTCTCATTGCAAAGGCTATTATAACCTGATCCCCCAAGATTTGTCAAGTGTTTATTAGTTAGAGTTTAACACCGCATAATAAATCGAGCCAGGGTGGTTGGGCTAAAATACAATGTTGTTGTGATGAGGCGCGTTTACAAGTTTCTGTCTTGCGGTCTTCCGGACCACATGGCGAAGTTCATATCATAGGTTCCGACATTTTCGACATGCCAGTCGAGAAAGAGGCAGTTGCTTCCCCCGTTATGCCGGTCGCGGGCAATACGGCGGCCATAAAACGGATGTTCCACGTCGATATAGGGCATATGTTCAGGTCGATACACATCCATGTAATCGCCACTATCGTTATCAGAAGTCGTTACTTGGGGTAGCTCGTCACTGTCTTCGAGGTCGGCCAGGTAAATCAATTCGTCCGGCCTGCCCCGGAACGCTTCCAATTTAGTTGGTTGTGATGCTTCCACGTTTTGACCGAATTCATCTTCAGCCCAATTATTGATGGCGTAGCAGATTACCGAATCCTTCTGGGCGGGATAGCCGGGACAGCGAAAGATTTTGACTTTACTATAGTCTATCACACCACTGGTGTCGATACGTGTATCCTGGTCCAGGTAGGGTATGAGTAAGTGGAACCAGCGTTTCTGGGCGACCAGTGGATCGTTATACCCGCCTGTCCCCCGTGGGACATAGTTTTTATTATCTTCGGCATAATAGTAGGTGGCATATCCCATTTGTTTGAGGTGGCTCATACAGGCGGCGCTTTGGGCCTGTTTTCTGGCCCCGGTCAGAGCCGGCATGAGGATGGAAACCAACAACCCGATGATCGCGATTACTACCAAGAGTTCTATCAGCGTAAACCCATTTTTCGTACGCATATCATAACTCCTTTTCAAGTATTATCAGTTGAAGGTTCATTATACCTTATTGCCATAAACTATGTCAAGGATTTCTCCCTCTGTGGAATTAGAGGGTTTTAAACCGGTCATTTTTTTAGAGGGCCAAGGGCAGTGCCTTAAGTGTGGGCTACAGAATGACTTAGTATACTATCAGGTTTTGTGTCCTTTGGGGTAATTTTTCTTGAAAAGAAACAACATAAATCTGCTCCACCGGCCCAACAGTAACCATTACTTCAGGGATTGATTGCATAAAAAACATACCAGGTCGCTATTACTGCCACATTAACCGTTAGGAGAAGTCCTGTAATAAAACCCAGTGTCAGTAATAATCCTTTATGTTTTCGGGTCCATATCAGGTAAATCGGGACTGTGATCGGCCAGGTAAATAACATGACAAAGGGTACAATATGATATAAGCGTTTGCCTATCAGACGAGCATCGATCATGCATGCCATAACGACAGAAAATTGAATGGTCATGTGCAAGAGGACATCGGTTAAGGTAAATTCATCCCCACAGAGACACATACGTACCCCGAGCAGTGCAAAAAACAGAAAAATACAAATAATGATAAAGGTACGTAATCGTGTCATGGTCAATTATGATAAAACACTAAAATTCAAATATAAACTATATCTTTATAGTGCGTAAAACAGAAGCCTTAAGTATATAATTTTCTTTTAAAAAAACAACCCTTCCGCCTCTGGGAAAGCAGAAGGGTTGGTTTATTTGTTTTTACACCCGGCGCCCGCGTATCAGAGTCCATATCTGCGCGGGATTGATATTCCCTGCCGGAATATCGTTATTCATCCAGGCGTTCGTACTTAATCACTGCGCGCCACAAGCCGTTGATTTTTTCGCGGGGCAGAATTTGTGGTGTATAGCTGTGGTTGCGAGGCTGAAGACGGATGTTTCCGTTCTCTTCGAAAAATATCTGCTTGAAGGTGGTTTCATGGGGGTCGGTCAGTCGTACAAAGCAATCGTCCCCGTTACGCACTTCAGCCTGGGGTGAGAAGATGATAATGTCCCCTTCCTGGAATTTCGGTTCCATGGAATCGCCTACCACGCGTACGGCAAAGGCATTGGCATCATGGAGGTCGGGGCATCGAACATAATCATCCGCCCCGCCCGGCGGGTAGCCCAGATCGCCGTAGTCTGCGGGATAGCCTGCGGTTACCTTATTAATGACCGGCACCAGTTTCCCGGCCGTGGGCAGCTTTTCATATCCGGCCACACCAGCGCCTGAGGCATCTCTTTTAATACCCGGGGCGGCTGGTCTCTCCAGCAGGTTAGGTGCACCTTCTGATTCCAGGTATCTCATTTTATCGGGATCATCACTGACAATTTTTTTGAGTACGGAACGGAGTTTATCGTTTTCTGCCTCGAACTGTTCAAAAGATTCCCGCACATCAGCCGGTAATTTTTCCAGGTGTGCAATATGCAAGAGCAACCCCTGCTCAAAATCCAGCAGTTTCTCCAGTTTTACCAGCAGTTCATCAGCCGGCGGATTTTTGACACGACCCGTCTCGATCGTTGAGAGATAGGGTTTACTGTATCCGGTACGATTACTGACATCATCCAGAGTAAGCCCCAACTCATCCCGTTTTTTTCTTATTATTTGTCCTAATGCCATGGCTTTACTCCCTAATTATCTTTTCAGGTATATTTCTATCATCAAACAAGTACTAAACATTCATAACATTCTATTAATAATATAGTAATAAAATCAAAGGTCAGTTACCAAAGGTGGTCACTATTTATTTTTCTGTCTTTCTAAATTATAGGCATGTTTTTTTGATATGTGTACAAAAAAATATTACATAAGTAACAAATCAGGGATTATTTTTTAAAAACTTGAAATTTTTATTTGACTTTATTAGTTTTAATACTATAATT
>JAFGHE010000155.1 GCA_016930295.1 Sedimentisphaerales bacterium | reverse complement strand
CTTGAGAGGTATGACATGAAACGATCATTTTGGGGGGACGGAGGTAAATGAGGATATATAGTCGTGGGAGGAATCACAAGCTGGAAGCTTGAGCTACTTTAGAGCCAGCCGAGGCGGTAGATGATCTGGAGTGTGATATTGGCATAGATGCCGGCCATGACATCGTCCAGCAGCACCCCCCAACTGCTTTGGATTTTATCAAACTGCCGTACCGGCGGTGGTTTGAATATATCAAATACCCGAAACAACAAAAACCCGGCCACTGTCAGGATGACGATCTCGGTGTTCTGCCACTGTGCCAGGGGCCACAGCCATAGATAGGTAATCGCCTGGCCGCACTGTTCGTCACTGACAATCATGCCCGGGTCCGGCCCCAGTTCTTTTATCAAACGGTCTGAATAAAGCACGGTAACCACCCCGCCCTGTATCGCCAATACGCCCATCAGAGCCAGTACCAGAGAGTTATTTCCGCTCAGCAGGGCCGCCAATACAAACGCTACCGCCACCACCGCCGACCCACAGGTCCCCGGCGCAAACGGCGAATACCCCGCACCAAACACTGTCAGCCATAACCGATACACATTTGCTCCTTATATCTTCTGATACGCATGCGCCACTACAGATACTCTGCGGACTGATACTATAGTACGATAAGTGATATTAAATATCAAAATGCAAATATAAAAACCACCTATAAAAAATTAAATTTTAAGATGTGGAGATTTGTAATACTAGAAGGCGTTGATTTTATATTGAGGTAAATATTTTATATCTGCGAATACCCGGCCGGCTTCAAAAGGATGTTGGTAATATTGGAGATAATGCGATCGTTGGCATACTCCGGGATGGCGCTCAGTTTTTTCCATTCGGGGGAATCGATGAATTGTTTCCAGTTCTTGTCTTTTTCTTCCATGTTTTCAAAGACGAGCATATAGGTCAGGTTGGGCAGTTTGGAGCCGCTCAGGGATTCGCCGAAGAATACCGGGTGGAGTCCGGTTTTGCGGAAAATTTCGATTTCGCCCTTATTGAACATTTCGATTTTTTTCTGGCCGGTTTTGACATTGGGGCTCTCATAGATGCGCAGTTGGAGGATTCGGCCCGGGGCGGTAATCGGTGTTTCCAGCCGGGGCATACTCTCAAAGGCAAGCATCAGTGAACTTTCCATACGTTTATACGCCGGATTCGCGGCCGGGGCATCCAGGAACGCAGCCCCCTTCTTTAAGAACTCTTCGTCGGCCAGCAATTTTTGGGTATTGGAAACCACAGAGGCTATCGACGGATGCCTCAGCAGCACCCTGACCGGGCTGAGTTCCTCCGGGGGATAGAACACCCCCACCGGTTTAATGCCGATGCGATTACACGCCGGTATGAAAGCGTCGGCCATAAAAGGATCCAATAGCTCCTTCTGGGAAGTGGTTTCCAGATGATATTGTTTTAGTTCGTAGATGTCGCGCGGCCCGGCCGGCCCTTCCCCGGCTCCGGCCGATATTCTTCCCAGACAAGTCAATCCCGCCACAGAGGCGGCCGCCATGAATTCACGTCGTTCCATGATATTTCTCCTGTTATGAGTGTCTGACTATTATCACGTAAATCGAGCACCCATTATATCTGTTTATCAACCGGTATCAAAACCTAAACCGCCGGCTGTCATAGTTGTTTATCCACCCAGAAAAAATGTTGCAAAAAAAATAAAATTGGATATCATAAATATATCATTTACATAGTGAATTTACTCAAGGAACCATAAACCATGCTGAACGAAAATATCTTAATTGAAAACTATCCCAAACAATTCAAACCCAGAAAGATTCGCGGCCTGATAGTATTGATTGTGGCCCTTATCCTGTTTTTCTTATGGTCTTATAGCTTCGGGCTGGCTATCGGCAGCCTGATTACCGTCGGGCCCGAGGTCATGTCGATTATTAACATACTTCAAATGCTTTTTATATTGGGACCGTTTGTACTGTGCTGCTATGTGTACGCCTGGGCGTTGATCCACCCCGACCGGTATTCTCTGTCAGGCCTGCGTCTCCGGGACGCCAAAATACTCTACGATCATGGCGAATTCGACCTCCATCGCCAACCCGATCCGGCACACATAACCATTGATTACCGGAATTATTCCCTCTTCAGCCTGATGAACATCCACGACCATATTGATAAGGAAAGTTACCCCGACAATTACCTCGCCCTGCTGGACGTCATGCGGGCCCGCATCGAAACCCTGATAAGCGAAGGCGTCTATATCCAATATATTTAATCTTCTGGAAAAAGACCGGCGATACTGGCTGGACCTGGGTCAGGTTGAGGATATTGGAATCAGCAGGGTATGGTTGAATGGAGAAAATCCGGGAGTTCTCTGGACCAAACCGTTCAGAGAGGAAATCACCGGCGCCCTCAAATCCGGCCCCAATACTCTAAACATCGAGGTCGTAAACTCCTGGCGAAACCGCCTGGTCGGCGACCGCCAGCTACCGCCGGACCAGCGCTACACCCAGACCACTATCACCATACGCAAAGAATGGCAACTACTAAAATCCGGCTTAATCGGTCCTGTCCGGATCCTCACCCCCCAATAAACCATTCGTCCCTTTTATTGCTGTTCTTTCTGGTCTTTATCCCTATCCGATTTCCCGCGTGCGCCCTGGAAACAGAACTCTTCTTTTCCATCATCCATTCGTCGCAGCGTGATTTCCATGGAGCCGGCTGTTTCATTATCGATGACCCTTTTGTTGCTGCCGGCCACCAGCCGGACACCCGGGTAAAGCATCCTTTGTACCAGGATCGAGTTATGACAGGCTGCCATCTGCTCTTCCAGTTGCTTTAATCTTTCCTGGCCTTGTTCAATTTTCTGTTTGGAATCTTTAATAACCGCGGCCATATTATTCACTTCGTCATTGGGTTTTCCGCCCAGAGCCTCCAGTATCATTTTTGCCCGTGGCACCATATCCGTGATAACTTTGGTAAGAGAATTAATTAATGCCCTAATCTCCTCGATCTCTCGTTCCAGGAAAGGATCCGCGGCTATCCTGATCTCGGTGGGCACACCCACGGAACTGCCGATGGTTGGGGCCTGTATATCCCCGGCCGCCCGGACCCGCCCGCCGTGGATCGCCCCTTTTTCCAATATCACCCGGCCCCGGCAATTCAGGTCGGTATTGACTATCTCGGAACGTATAATCGCGTCGCCTTCCACCCACGCGCTCACATTGGAAAGATATTTGGCGGAAAGGTCTTTTTTAACGTGAATGACTCCCTTTTCCTTGCCGGAAATACCGCGCTTGACCGTTAACGAGCCCTGACATTCGACCAGGGCCGCCTCAATCGTGCCATCCACGGTAATATTACCTTCGGCCTTCACCTCAAAAAGATCTTTTATATCCCCTTTTATATAGACATCCCCATGATAATTTATGTTGCCGGTGTTGAAATCCACATCGGTCTTGATATAGAGTGTCGGTTCAACCGAGAGAAGATTACCGGTCATCTGCGGCACGCCTTCACTGCGGGCCACATAGGTAACGCCGTCGGCCAAGACCTCTACATGCTTGCCGGCCTTAACGGTAAAGTCCCGCAGGCTCCTGGCTTTGATCGTCTGGCCAAAAACATCCAGTCCCGGCTGACCTTCCACCGCGGGGTGCAGGATACCCAGGATATCATCCTTATCGACAATAATCAGATTGCTTTGATCGTAAAAATTGGCCGGATTTTCCTCCTCCTGATCCTGCATCGACAATCGAAGCTTTTCAGGATCGCAATGCTCGGACCATTCAAAATAACCCTCCACCGGGTCAATGGGCGGTTTCCCCTGGGTGAGTATTATCTTTTCAGCATACAGACCCGAGGAGTCGAAGGTCTGGAAAAACTCGCGCACAATGCCCTCTACGATTTCATCAATCGCAATCCTGCGCTCGCGCAGAGCATTCATGACCGACTCGAAATTTATATCATCATCGGCATTGAGCTGACGCAGATCCAGACTCGCGACCATACCATCAGTACTAATCTCAATTTGCCAGGACATAATCTTGGTTTTATGGAATCTCGATTAAAATACCCGCATTCAGGAAATAGTTCCCTTACACTCTATAGTGGCGTTATTATACTATATAATACATATCGGTGAAATCCAATCGCCATATAACCTAAATCGTTTTTTTTCAGCCATTTACTGCTGAATTTCCCCTTCCGAACCGCATAGATATCAATGTTTATCTAACTTACTCTTATTCAATAAAATAGTGCCCTGTGCCCTGCGAAAAGCATCGTCCCATAATCCCTTCCCACTGACTTTCAACTCATAAATTCTGCCAATCATGAGTTTGTCGGAAGGCGCAACCATGGTTTGAACAAAATCCCAGATCAAAAATCCAAGCTCCTTTTCTCCTGCTCTTATGCCGTCTTTTTATAAATTCACTTTCTCTTCGATGGCATCGAGAAACTGATACAGAAGCTCTCGGCTGCGATTTACCTTTTGGTCGACATCCGTGCGCATCTGGTCGGGTGTCTGGATAAAATCGCCGGCTTCCTTCAGTTCGTCTTCGGCCAGCATCTTTTCGATGCTTTCGCGGGAATATTCCAGGTGAAACTGCAGGCCAAAGACGTTTCGGCCATATTGAAAGGCCTGTTTGGCACAGGCGTGACTGCCGGCCATTCTTTGGGCGCCGGGTGGAATAGTAAAGGTATCGCCGTGCCAGTGAAACGGGTTAAACGTCTGAGGCAGTCGGGAAAAAACGGCGGAGTTCTGCGCCTCGGGGGTAAGGCTCACCTCAAACCAGCCGATTTCCTTATGCGGATTGCGGATTATCCGGCCGCCCAGAACATTGGCGACCAACTGCGCGCCCAGGCAAACACCGATGACCACTTTACCGCCGGCTATGGCCTCAGATATGAATTCCTTTTCCCGCCGGAGCCAGGGATACAATCGATATTCATAAACATTCATCGGTCCCCCCATAATCACCAGAGCGTCCAGCGCATTCAGTTCCGGCAGCGTCTCATTTCGATAAAACGCTGTGCGGGTCACCGCATACCTCTTCCCCCGCGCCCACACCCCGATATGGGCACTATCCTCAAACGGCACATGCTCCAGTGAATGTATACGCAAAGCCCGTCTCCAATATAAATTATAGTAACAGTCAATTAATATTATAGAGCCAAGCTTTTTTTTATTGTGAGTTAGAATTTGCAAAATGGGTAAATTGGTTTACAATTTTGGGGAAGTGAGTTTTATTTTGTGAGGACAATGTGTCCAGAATGTGTTATTATCAGGTAAGATATTATACAGCAGGAACTTATCTGAAATTATGCGAATTATAGCGTTAGCGAATCAGAAAGGGGGTGTGGGCAAGACCACGACGACGGTGAATCTGGCGGCGGTGTTGGCGGGTCGGGGGAAGAAGGTGGTGCTTGTTGATCTTGACCCTCAGGCGCATCTGACGACTTTTATGGGGATAACGCCGGGTCAGATCGGCCTTTCGGCTTATTCGGTGCTGATGCGTTCTCAGCCACTGGATGAGGCACTTGTCCAGGTTCGGGAGAATATCCGGCTGCTGCCGTCGGAGCTGAATTTGGCGGCTGCGGAACAGGAGTTGGTCTCGGTGGTGGGGCGGGAGACCATTCTGCGGGACGCGATTGTAAGTATAGACGAGACAGTTGATTACATTTTTATTGACTGTCCGCCTTCGCTGGGATTGCTGACGCTGAATGCATTGGGTGCAGCGCGGGAGGTGTTTATTCCACTTCAGGGGCACTTTTTGTCCCTGCAGGGTTTGAGCCAGTTACTTGAGACCCTTTTGGTCATTCAGCGTCGGATCAATCCGAGCTTGAAGGTTTCCGGGTTGATGTTCTGTATGTTTGACGGGCGTACCTCTTTATCCGGCGAAATCGTACGAGATATTGAGGAATTTTTCGAGCATCAGCGTGACAAAGAATGTCCCTGGCGTGATATCCGAATCTTCCAAACCCGGATCCGACAAAACATAAAGCTGGCTGAATCACCAAGTTATGGAAAAACCATCATGGAATACGAGCCCAACTGCCACGGGGCCCAGGACTATCAGATGCTCTCCGACGAGGTGGAGGCCATGGCCGCTCAGCCCGTACCATCACCTCAAGAATTCATGAAAGAACCTCCAATCGCCGTACCAGACCACCCTGACACCAGCCCTACCGAAGAACAACTGCCGGAGTTGTCACAACCGGCTGATACCGGAATGATTCCAGACGAATCCGCCCTACAGGAACCACCTCACGAACCAGAAATCCTCGTCATAAAGTCTCAATCCGTAAATATCATCGAAATCCCCGAACAACCTGAGCCAAAAGTACCAGAACCGATCCCTGATGATCCCGACTAGTAATCCGCCAGACCTGTAGGAAAGGCCCGGATGACCCCTTTATTCAAATTTTAATAGACGCCGGCGTCAAAAGTATTTTGAACATTTGTTTATGTATTAAAAACAATGATTTTAATTGCCAATATCCATTTTTGACGGGCGTGTCTTAATATTTAATAGTTGATACCTTAGCGTAGTATCTATGGCAGTGTTATTTCTGTCTTTATTTTAGAATGTTATGAAACGATCCAAATTCAGTAAGCTATTGCCCTGGATTCTGCTGATTATCTACTGGCCGGCGGTGTTTGCACTGACACATTATCCGCGGCTGCCCAGTGTGCGTATTCGCGGCGGCGATAAACTGGCCCATTTTACCGCCTATTTAATCCTGACCGGCCTGTTCTGGATCGCAATGTACCGCTCGGAACGGCCCAGCCTGAAAAAATTTAAACTATATAAAATCATTATTCTTTTTGGTTTATATGGTGCACTGGACGAATTTACTCAGACATTTGTGAACCGGACGTGCAGTTTCTACGACTGGCTGTTTGACATGGTCGGCTGTCTGACCGCACTATTCTTACTTTATGCCATCCGCCGGTGGATATACTGGCTCATCGGATATTGGGTGTGTTTCTTTATCATATCTCATTGGTCTGACATATTTCTGACAGACCGTATAGTCCTCTATTTAGAGCAGTTCCAGATAGCCATCGTTATGACCGGTTATCTGTTCCTCACCCTGCTCTGGTGGCGAAGCCTGAGTCCCCCGGCAGGAATTGTCCGAAATAAAAAAATCCTGTTCTGGAGTCTTTTTATTCTGCCGCTTTATAATGTTTTAGATGAAGCTATAGATGTAATATTTTTTAGCCGGCCTTTTGACCGGCCTGACTTTTACAGCGGCCTGGCCGGCATCACCGTCGGCATTGTCTGTGCGATGCTCTTTGCCCAGCATAATATCGAATCGAAATAATCTCATCAGAGCATTTGACAGTGCCATCCGCCTGCCAGTCTTCTGAAAAATGTCGAGCAGTTACGGCAGGCCCTCACTCAAAAGGTCTTTCAAAACATGCAGACCTACCTGACTCATCTCAAGCAACAACAGCAGCAGGATTAATCATCAGTGAGTGAGGAATCATCGTTTTGGTCGGATTGTTCGGGTTGGTCCAGTTGGTTCAGCAAGTCCGGGGTTTTGCAAACCACCATGGTTTTGGCCAGCAGGTCGCCGCCACGCTGGTGCCGGTGTGTAATCACGACGATGATCAGGGTAATCAGATACATCTGATGATTCGGGTAGAAATCCAGGAATCGCAGCAGGTTTCGTACTACGATCTGGGCCGGTGAGGGTCTTTTGCCGCTGTTATTGACAACTACCAGCGACATTAATTTTTTACCTATGGTCGCCAAAAAGAGGTTTTCGCAAACGGCACCATAAATCACCAGGACAATCTGGTCAATCAATCCTATGATCAGCATGGTCTTGAGTTTATCCGGATCGTAAAATATTTCTTCAAAGAATTGTGTGAGCTGGGCCGAATTTTCCATTGATGTCCGCAGCAATTCAGCATAGCGGGTACTCGGAAACAAGAAAAAAATAACCAGGTGTACCGTCAGCGACACGATCAGCATATCAGTTAAAAAGGCCGGAATTCGCCGCCACAAAGGCGCCAGTTGAACAGCCCTGGGCAAAGGTGCTGCGGTTCCCTGTACATCTGCGCGTTGCGATAACACCAGGATGATCAGGATAGCCATCAATATGGTGATTGTCCATCCACCCATGAACCATTTCATCAACTGCATGGCTTCCAGACTGGCGGCACCCACTGATTGGCGCAGATACTCCTGCAGCGCACCGGAGTCGCTATAAAGCCCGAACAACACATCCTCTTCCGTATGCCACTGGAACCCCGCTATATTCTGGCCCAGCGTCGCAAAACAAATAGTCCGTGGTGGTCCGGTCAGTATCTCATCCGGTGTCTTGAGCAGCGGCTCACTGAACACCCAGCCGTCACGACCCAGTCGCCCGATTCGATATCGAACCTGCTCAACATCGAGTTCGGCCACGCTATCATTTTCCGTCGGAACGATCCATCCCGGACTCACCGCCGCTACCAGTCTTATCTGCCGATTCACTGCCAGCGCGGTAAAATCAACCACCGGGCGCAGTTCCAACGACTGGATAATACCGTAATGGTTTTCTCGCAACTCCAGATGCTCAATGCCGGTATCCTTTAATCCGAACAAATGGATAATGTGATCGAGCTCGATAATTTCAATGCTATTGCTCTGCCAGTCCTTCACGGGTACTACGCCCGGCCCTACCCGATACCACTGGTTATCCCTTCCGTGCATTAACAGGATCATATCTCCCTTGTTCAGGATCATAGGCTCTGAGGGCACGGAGTTATCAAGGCCCGAATTCACTTTTTTCCCGATTTCATGTGGGGAGGGACTCTCGGAGAGGTTCTCTGTCCGGTTTTCTGGTTCCGCTGCCGTTCGCTCCCCATCATCAGGAGTATCCGCATCCTGACTTTGACTCAACTGAGCCAGCACCGGAAGGGACAAACGCACAGCCTGTTCCGCCACGGCCAGCGTGTAGATTGTACTGTCACGGGTCACTCCATCCACAATTCCCAGCCCTGAAGGCAATCGCGGTTCGGTATAGCTGAAGTTCATATCATAGCTCTGACAACCACCACCACTTAAAAAAAGAATAACCCGTTCTCCCTGGGCTATAGCCTGAATCGGACGTCCCGTATAGATGGGACCCGGTTTAAACGAATCCTTAAGGAGTTGTCGATAGAATATCTGAAACGATTCTTTATCCTTGTGCATACTGGCTAATATCAGATAGACCCCGGCTTCATCACCACTGGCCCATATGGGGGGACTTTCCGTACTCACTTCGAACTCGGCCGGGTGGTCTGAATCCGTAACCGGTGCCGATACATCCGCCTCATCCGGTTTTCCCCCGGCCGGCGAATATAGAAACAGCAGGATCCATACAACCGCCAGCCCGCTGAGATATGGCTTTGATTTTTTATAGCTTTTCATAACGTTTAAATTTGTACCAATCACAATTACCTGTTGTCCCGGCAGGATTTAATTCCATGATTTTCAGGGATCTAAAATACATAACAGAAAATCTTATACTCAGACAGGTATTACTCAGAATCACACGCCTGGTCAATTTGTTGATAGTTCTCGATACCGGGGATCCGTTCCGGGCGTACAAACAGCCGGCTTTTATCTCGGGAGATTTTTTTGAGTCCCCACAAGTTCAGACGGAAAAACTGGCCCTGGTCCCAGATAATCTTGATTTTGCCCGGAATCTGTGCTTCGCCCAGTTTTTTAAAATCGTCCAGGCGCGCCTGCATGATGCATTTTCCGTTGGCGTCATATGCGTTGATCTGCCTCGGCAGGTTACGGCGCCGATCCAGGATAATTTCGCGCTGTACGCGAAACCCGTCGCTGGTTTCTTCGAGATACTCGATGATATTCGTTTCCTCCTTGACCTTATACGCCGGGTATGGCGGTCCGGTGGGCAGGGGCGCCAGCCCCATAAACTCCAGGAAAATCCGCGGATCAATCAACAGGTCACCGACACAGTCCTTACCACGATGTTCATATTTACCCCACCAGCCCTGCTTAACCACCGGCAGAATATACATCCAGAATTCCCGGGCATTCGACCCGATGACCAGTGCCTTGTCGAATGCCGCTTTGGTCATCAGATAAAAGCTCGCCGGGCCGCGGTTATCCGCGTTGGGTACAAAATAGACTTTTCCGCCCATATGCTGGTGATGCTGCTTATGGCCGTCACTATCAATCAGGCTGACTTCCCAGTCAAACACATCGGCCTGAAACGCCTCGATAGCGACCACGTTCCTATTATAATAATCCAGTGCCTCCTGGCGGGTAATCGCTTCCGGTACCGGTCCCGGTCCGGCGCAGCCTGCCAACAGCAGTACGGCCAGCGCTGCCGGCAACCACAAGCCGGTATCACGTTTTAATGGATTTATCATAATGAATTCCAATACTATTAATAATAGCCCATATCTCCTGCAGGCGTCTCTGGTTTTGACTGACTAAAGTTCTCCCCGCAGGATACTGCTGAGTTCATGGGAAACCTGTTCAATCTGTTCATCATCGAGTTGCGGGTTCAGCACCTCATGAAATTCTTTTTCGCGTACGAACCGCATCTGCCATATTTCGTGTCCTGCTTCCCGGCGGGTATCTTCATATTTCAGCAGTCGCTTGCGCATTAATATCAGGGCCAGTACAAACCGGAAATTTACTTTGACCGGTTCCTTTTCCCCTTCCAGTCGCTCGAAAAAGTTAATTAATATCCCGTCGTCAACGAACAGTTTCTTTTTCTCGTTGGGCAGGGGCACTTTAGTTTTCCAGAAGCTGTACACCTCGGGCTGATGTTGCTGCCAGTATTGACACGAATAATCCCGCCGTTCGAACCGGTCCTGAGAATCAATGAGGGCCGCGTAGTATTCATCCCCGGGTTTCAGTTCCGCACCGGTGCCGGCACATACGCCGCTGCTCTTATCAATCTGCCATTGTTCCATTTATTGAGTATCCAATTTTTAATAATTAATATATCGTTTCCAATCTTTTGTCAAGATTAATCAAAGATGAGGTATTCCTCGATTTGGGCCACGGTTTTCTCTCCGATCCCTCTTACCCGGCACAAATCCCCGGCCTCTTGAAATACCGCCTGCTCAGAGCCATATGTTTTTGCATATTCTTGACGGTACTTCACAATTGCCCTGGCCTTTCCTTGCCCCACTCCCGGCAGACAAGCCAGAGCCGCCCAACTCGCCCGATTCGGGTTAACCTGATCATATAGTCCGTACTTACATGTTTCCGTCATTTGCAGATCGCCGGCTATATATTCCCGATATCGAAATAATTTATAAACCACTGAAAGGGCCAGTAGTATCAGCAGGCACCATAAAATTATATTATTCTTGCGGCGTATTTTCGTTTTTCCGTCCATCTCCTGTAGCACCCCATTGAATGTGTGTCTCACTCCGCTGTATCTATTTTTCCTGATTTTTTGCTTACGGTATTTTGCCCGAATCAGCCACTATTTTCCAAAATACCAATCTCCGGTCAACCACAAAAGTACTTTTCTGTTCTCATCATTATCACCTATCAATGGGAGGTACCAAAGAAGTCTAAAAAGGTGATGGCCGGGATAACACGGTCAGGGAGAGCTTGATAAATTTTGACAGGAAATGCTGATTTTGGAGAATAGGTGTTATACGTAATGTATTTGAAATCGCGCTTGATTATTTTCTAAGTGATGCTATTATAACAAGTTAAAAGATACAGGTGTTTGGAAATCACCTGATAGGACAATAATGAGGAAGGCCGGATGCCTGAATTACCTGAAGTGGAAAATATTGCCGAAGGATTGCGAAACGAGGTCCTGGGATTGCGTATAGTGAAGATCAGGGTCAACCAGCCGCTTATCATCCGCGGTCCGCATCGACACCGCTGGCGCGGGGCCCTGGCCGATTATTTGGGTAAAGAAATTATTGTCATTACCCGGCGGGGCAAACGGCTCATGATGGTCACGGCAGATCATAAATGTCTTTTAATTCAGTTAGGTATGACCGGGAAATTTCTGATTAATAACACGGGTGTCAGGTTACCCAGACACGCGCATTTTTATATTGATCTGAATGATGGTCGACAACTGTGTTTTATCGATACGCGCCGGTTCGGCCGTCTCTGGCTGGTGGACGAGCTTGACCCGGCCGATCCCGACCCGGCCATGTGCGCCGCCGGGCTCTCACGTCTCGGGCCGGAACCATTCGATATCAGCCCCTCACAATTTCGAAACCTGCTTGCCAGTCCCAGGCTTATAAAAACCCTGTTGCTTGATCAGGGGCGTATTGCCGGGCTGGGTAATATCTATGTGGATGAATCCCTTTTTGCCGCCGGTATCCATCCCGCCACAATCGCTAATCAAATCCCGGTCGATAAAGCGAACCGGCTTCGGCGCGCCATCCGCTCGGTGCTCAAACGTGCCATAGCCCGGGGAGGCACGACATTCAGCGATTTCCGCAATGCCTACGGCGATATGGGCCGCTTTCGCAAATTTCTGCGTGTTTATCACCGCACCGGCTTGCCCTGCAAGAAATGTCGCAGGCCCATCCATCGGGTAGTAATTACCGGTCGCAGCAGCCATTTCTGCCCCCAATGCCAGCGATAATAATAGACGCCAGCGTCAAAAGTATTGCGAACGCTTGTTTCTGGATTAAAAACAACGGTTTTAAGTGCCAATATCCACTTTTGACAGTAGCATCATAATAGATGCTTGAAAAAACTGAAATTTCTGTTAATGTTTGGTTTCAGTGGTGTCAGAATGCCGGCACAATTTGGTAGCGGCTTTTGCCGATATTGCACGAATCTGGTTATTATTAAGAGGTATCTATGATGAATGTTCTACTGGTAGGAAGCGGTGGGCGTGAACATGCCCTGGGTTGGAAGTTATCGCAATCCAAGGAGTTATCCCAGCTTTATATTGCTCCCGGCAATCCCGGCACCGCTCAGGTGGGCACGAATGTGGATTTAAAGGATAATGATATCGCCGGCCTGGTTAAGTTTGCTCAGGAAAAGGACATAGGGCTGGTCGTGGTCGGGCCGGAAGATCCTCTGGCAATGGGCCTGGTGGATGCTCTAACGGCAGTAGGCATCAAGGCCTTTGGACCGACCGCCGCTGCTGCCGCGATTGAGGCGGATAAGGCGTTCGCTAAGAAAATGATGAACGCCGGCTCCATACCCACTGCCGAAGGACGGGTATTTGAAAAGTATGGAGATGCCAAGGCATATATTGCCTCGCGTGACGCGGCCGTGGTGATTAAGGCTGCCGGACTGGCCAAAGGTAAAGGTGTGTTTGTCTGTAACGACCCGGCCGACGGTATTCTGGCTGCGGAGAAAGTTATGGTCGAACGAATCTTCGGCGACGCGGGCGAAAGAATAATCGTGGAAGAAAAGCTCGTCGGGCAGGAAGCCTCGATTCTGGCCTTTGTCGATGGCCATAATATTTACGTAATGGAATCGTCACAGGACCATAAACCCGTAGGCGACGGCGATACCGGCCCCAACACCGGCGGTATGGGCGCCTATAGCCCTGCTCCTGTGGTTACCGACAAGGTACTGAGTCAGATCGAAAGAGAGGTGCTGGTCCCGCTGGTCGATTGCATGAACCGCAATGGCACGCCGTATAGCGGGATTCTTTATGCCGGCATAATGATCACACCCGGCGGACCGAAAGTGCTGGAGTTCAACGCACGTTTCGGCGACCCGGAAGCCCAGCCGATCGTTATGCGAATGAAAAGTGATTTGCTGGAAGTGATGCTGGCGGTCTGTGATCTGCGACTCCATAAGGTACAGCTCAACTGGGACCCGCGTCCGGCCGTTTGCGTGGTCATGGCCTCCGGCGGCTATCCGGACAGTTACGAAAAAGGAAAAGTCATCACCGGCATTGAGGAGGCGGAGCGTTCATCCGACATCAAGGTCTTCCACGCCGGCACCACTGGAAAAGACGGCCAGATTCTCACCAGCGGCGGACGTGTACTCGGCGTCACCGCGCTGGGAACTACTATCGCCGACGCCCAGGCCAACGCCTACGCCGCCGTCAAAAAGATAAACTTCGATGGCGCCTACTATCGATCCGACATTGCGGCTAAAGCATTAAAATGAATGAACGAACGCTATGCCTGGCTGGAAGCCAAAAACTCTGCGATGATTTTATCAGCGCGTTTGCATTCGTTTGGCAACAAATCAGATGGAACTTCCGATTTGCCGATACTACGAAATACCATGTGTCGTGCACAATTGGCATTATCACCCAGGCAATAGTGGTTTTTCATACTTTCCACAATAGCGCCCATTGTCTGAGCCATACGACCGTTAAAGAAAGGACATCCTGATAGACATTCACATTCGGCCATGTTTCTCACCTTCTAAAATTAAACGCTCATTTTTAAAAACAACCAGTCCCAGGACTATATACTATTTTTCGAAACATAATTGCTAAGACTTAACCAGAATCCGAGATTCCGGCCCTGTAAGACCATATCCGGACGGAGAAAATCTTTTCAATTTACATAATCGGATATATCGTTATAATTGATACAATCAGAATATCAGCTATAAACTATACTTGTACAGGAGACCCATATCATGAAATGTCCCGTATGTGACAACGACCTTACACCCCGACCTGTGGAAGATATTACCGTGGACGTCTGTGATGGCGGCTGTGGCGGAATATGGTTCGACAATTTTGAGTTGCAAAAGATGGATGAAAAGCACGAACGCCCCGGCGAACAACTCCTCGATATCCCGCGTGACGAAAACATCGTCGTGGACCATTCTCAGCAGCGCAACTGCCCCAAATGTCCCGACGTGATAATGATGCGCCACTTCTACAGTGTCAAACATGAGGTAGAGGTGGACGAATGCGCCGCCTGTGCCGGCATCTGGCTCGACTACGGCGAACTGGGCCAAATTCGAAACCTCTTTGCATCGCCCGAAGAGGAAAAACAGGCCATGCAGAAGTTCCTCAGCGAAAACGTGGGCCGGCACCTGGCCCAGATGGAAGCCCAGGACGAGGTCGAACTGGCCAAAGCCCGCAGGATCGCCAACATCTTCCGGTTCATCTGTCCCTCCTACTGGATCCCCGGCAAACAGGACTGGGGGGCGTTCTAAACTCCATAATAGCACACGGATGATACGGATTTACACGGATTGAATAATTCTATATGAACGATTTAGACAGACGATATATATAAATCTGATATCTGAGTCAGGTGTTACAGACAAACAGGAGAATTTTCGTCATGCCGACCTATCATGAACTCCAACCGCGACAGGTTTTTATGGGTAAACTTAATCATGGCGCTGATTTGCTGGAGGAACTGACGGAGGTCTCTCGGGAGAAGAATATTTCCCTGGGCCGTGTGGAAGCCATCGGCGCAGTGCAGAAGGCCCGCATCGGTTACTATGACCAGGAAAACAAGGAATATCTTTTTTTCGATCTGAACACTCCTATGGAAATGCTTAATCTGACCGGTAACATATCGATGCGAGACGGAAGTCCCATGGTTCACGCCCATATCATCCTGGCCGATTCCCAGGGCCGCGCCTGCGGCGGCCATCTCGCCCCCGGCACCATCATTTTCGCCTGCGAATTCATCATCCAGGCATTCCAGGGTCCCTCACACCAGCGCACCCACGATCAAACTACCGGGCTGCCTCTCTGGAAAACATAATCCGCATAACCGGGTGGCATGCTTTTGCGTAGTGAAACGAAGCATAAGCATGTTTTAATCCAATATTCCTTTTTGACGGTGGCATCTATCATGGGCTGTAGAAAATGTTTGTCTGGAGTAACCTTT
>JAFGHE010000154.1 GCA_016930295.1 Sedimentisphaerales bacterium | reverse complement strand
TGCGCTGTAATCGACGATCTGAGGGCAAGGCAACCTTTAAGACCCCATGATCTTACGTTTTTTCGATTAAATCGACAGGCCCTGAAGTGTGAACTACAAACCCTAATACATCTCCCAGCTGTCCACGGGCGTGTTCAGGCTGAAGGGAGCGTATTCATCGGATTCGATATGGAAATTGCCCTCACCGTCGGGTGCCTGGTTCATCAGTGTGCCATTGTCAAACGACTCATAACTGCCGACAGCCAGGTAAACGATTCCCGGCAGATAGCCGAACTCGCTGACCAGATTCAGGGTGCCCTCCAGGTATGAACCGGAGGCGTTGCCGGTGTTTCCAACAGCGTCAAACCAGGCATTGTAGTTGTTGTTCTCCTCGTTGGCCAGGTAGGCTTCCCAGGCGGCCACCTGCCCGTCCTTGGCCCAGGGCGCGGTCCCCAGAGATCCCGGTGAGTCGCTGACAAAGATGAACCGGTCACGGCCGGTGCCGGAAGCGGTCTGGCTGGCCACGTAAAGCTCACCACCGACGCTGTCATAGCCGGCCCAGAGGGTGACTGTCCCGTCCGTGGCTACTTCGGTGGCTGAAGCGTCAAGGGCGCCGTCCATGGTGAAGCCGGCCGGTGGCGTACCGCCGCTGACGGTGATATGCCAGTCGGAGCCGCTGTTATTGTCCCAGGTTCCGGCGTTGTCGTGGAAAACAAAGTCGATCTGCTCCACGTAAGAGGGGATTCCAGTCAGGGTGTGCTCCCAGCGTGAGGTGCCGGAGTTATAGGTCATGGCAAAGTCGGCTACACCGGTATCCCAGTTGTTATAGCCGCGGTGAATATAGACGGGATCGGTACTATCGGCGATATTGCTCTGGGTGACATCAAAGCTGATGGTCACATCGCCGCCGACCGCCGGATTCTCCGGGGCCCAATTGACCTTATCACCCGGTCCCGGCCCGCCGCCGGTGTTCTCGCCGACGTAAACGTGGGAAATCGGGGATTTCTTGGTGTATCCTTTGGTGTCCACTGCTTCAATGTAATAATCGATTAGAACGTCATTATAGCCCTCAATCCGGGCATAGTATTCATCGGCAATATAGGTCGGAAGCTCAAAAAAGTTGATCTCAGGATCGCTGTAAACGTTGCCGGTGGGGAAGGCCCTCTGGATCATGGCTATGGTCTGCCAGGCACCGACTTCCGCTCCTCCGGCATAAGTCTCATTCTGGTTGGAACTGAGCGGATTGACGTCGTCAACATCCAGGCGGTAGTAAAGCGTGACATTGCTGACCCCGGAGACGTCGTGAACAAACGTCCAGACGTAGAAGTCGTTGTCCATAACCGTTTCGGTATAGCCCCAGAGCGAGCCGTAGCCGGTGCCGCCCGGGTTCCAGGGCAGCCGCTGGGGGTACCAGATGGTCGGCGCTGTCTGGTCGAGGGAGGCGTCGCCGATGACAACGTCGGCGTGCTCCACCGCCTCGTTGCAGGCGATGGTCTGCTTAACCTCCATGTCCAGGACCTTGCCGTAGTACATATACCCGCTGGTCAGGCCCGCCAGGTAGTAGTGCCAGGCCAGTTCGGCCGGTGATGCCCCGGCGCTGGGGTGGGTGATCTCTCCGATATCCGCGCCGCCGGCTATCTGTTCGGCCGTCTCCACCCGGTTATGGGCCGCGGTGATGACCGCCCAGTTGCGTTCGTCCTCGGCCCAGCCGTTGGGGATGTCAAACTCGCCGCCGGCACCGACCAGGGGCCAGTTCCAGTTGATGAATTGCGGTGAGCCGAAGTCGCCGTCGGCGTTGACCCAGCCGCCGTCCTCAACGTGGACCACGAAACTCGGATCGGGCGGATGATCGGCCAGGTACTGCTCTATGGTGGTCATGGAGTAGCCCTTGCCGTTGGCTTCCGAGGCAAACTGGTTGACGCATTCGTTGTAGTAGGAATAACCGCCGCCGAAGGCGTTGTCACCGTCATGGGCCATCAGGAAAAGCATCGGGTGGGTCGGGTCGTTTTCCGAGGCCATTGAATCGATGACGCTGGTGCCGATGCAGCCGTAGCCGTCCGTCCAGCTGGTGACCATGTCGGCCGGGACGGCAACCATCTTATGCTCCGTGCCCGTCTCCGGGTCAACATACTTGGTGTAATGCGGAGTGAAGGCCAGGGGGTAGGCGTTGGTCGGGCCGCAACCCCGGTCTATCTGCTGGTTATACCAGTTTGACTGGGCCGGATTTATCTGGTCCGCCTTATTGGGAGGATCACAGTTCTCTCCGCCGCTGCCCAGGGTCAGGGGGAAGTTCTCCACGGCCCGGGAGATGTGGTTATTGGCCACGATCACCCAGTCCAGGCCCTCTTCGGTCAGGGTCTGGATGATATGCTCCGAAAAGCAGATCTCGGCCGGGAAAAAGCCGTTTGAATAGACGGGGCTGGTGCCGAAGGTCTCCTCATAGATCCTGCGATGTATCTGTATTTCTTTATGTAATGCTTCCGGATCAACCAGTGGTGCGATCACGTGATGAAAACTGAAGGCGACTATATCCAGGCGGGGTTTCCCGCCTGAAGTGGTCCAGCCCCGTGCGGTGCTGTAGCTGTTGTTCCAGGTCGGTGAGTATGTCCCGCCGTTCCAGCCGAAATCGGCCAGGCTTTTTACATTTTCTATCAGGCAGCCGGAGTAGTTGAGCTGGGCTCCGCCGTCCGGATAGCCGGAGATGCTGCTGACGGCGTCGCTGGCCCGGTACTGATAGACGGCTACGCGGTCGGCCTTGCCGAAGATCTCCTCCAGGTTATTTTCGGGATGGGTCGCCCCGCCGTTTTTAAGCTGGATTGATTCATAGGCAGTCTGGTAACGGTCAATGGCCGAGAGGCTCTGGTCCGGCCAGTATATCGGCTGCTGCAGGTGCCAGAGGTAGGTGGCGTGGACATTGTCATTGGCCAATGTCGCAAGCGGCGCAGCCATGACCAGGATCACCATCCCCGCCAGAATGGAGATTCTCAATAAATCCACCTTCCTCATAACCATAATTCCTTTAATATCAAATATTTATGCGTGATCTTAGCTGCTTTCCTGGACCGTTCCAGTAAAACGCCAAAAAAAAGAAGAACTACCTCTATATTTTATAACAAAACCGTTTTTTGTCAATTTATTTTGATATTTCTGGGAGGCTAAGTGTTGACTTTCGTTTTATATAATGGGATACTTAATTACCCATTTAAAGATGTTATATTGAGTTATTTGCATAAATTATGCATAAATTATCTATTATTTGACGTAAAAGGCAATCAACATGATTATTGAATTTTCATTTTCAAACTTCAGATCTATTAAAGAACGTCAAACGCTTAGTCTTGTGGCGAATAATAGTCTTGTGACACAAGACAAGAAAAAACTATTACCTGAGAATTTAATTGAATTAAACGCTCCTGGCCTTCCTGATGTCAAATTGCTTAAAAGTGCAGTTATTTATGGTGCCAATGCTTCCGGCAAAAGCAATGTGATAAAAGCTATCGATTTCATGCAAGATTTTGTAATGAAATCATTTACAGGATTGAAGCCAGAGGAAGAAATAGGAATTCCATTCTTTGCATTTGATAGTATTTCTCATGAAATACCAAGTGAGTTTGAAGCAATATTTATAAACAATGGTGTGAGATATCAATATGGATTTGTTTTAGATAAATGGAAAGTCCATGAGGAATGGCTTTATGCGTATCCAAAAGGCCGAACCCAGCGCTGGTTTCACAGAATGTTCAATGTAAAGAAAGAGCGATATGATTGGAAATTCAGCAAAGAGCATTTCAAGGGTGATAAAAACGGCATTAAGATAGGCACGCGACATAATGCCTTGTTTCTTTCAACCGGAGCCCAACTAAATAATGGGCAATTGAAGTCTATATATGAATGGTTTAGAAATAATATTCGTTTTCTTGACTACTCATCTTCTAATGTAGAGAGGGGAATTGGGCTTTCTGCTGGGATTATGCTGGAAGATCCTGATATAGCTGATAAAGTTAAAAAATTTATGAGACATGTTGATTTTGGTATTGATGATATTAGTATATCTAAAAAGGAATTTTCAGAGAAAGATATAAAATCATCATCTCCCGTAATTGAGGCTTTATTAAAAGAAGATCCTGAGTTTTTTAAAGATAAAAAATTTATTGATATCAAATGGTTACATAAAAATGTTAATACCATTGCTCTTACTTCTGTTGATGAATCTACAGGTAGCCTTAAATGTTTTTCTTTGCTTGCGCCCTGGATAGATACTCTGATAAATGGATATACCGTGTTTATTGATGAAATTGGGGCTAATATGCACCCAATTCTATTGAGAAATCTTTTTAAAATGATGAATGATAGTGCAATAAACAAATCCGGAGCCCAGATTGTAATTACAACGCATGATGTAACTCTTTTGGATACAGAACTGTTTCGTCGTGATCAAATATGGTTTACCGAAAAAAATGCACAAGGGGAAACAGAGTTATATCCGCTTACTGATTACAGTCCTCGCTCTGGTGAAGCTCTTCAGAAAGGATATCTTGCCGGCCGATATGGTGCTATTCCCCTTATACGAGGCGATTTAAAGTTAGATGGTAACAAAAGATAGACGAAGATCGAATAATACAATAGGGAGAAAAATTAGAAAGAGACCTCCCAATGATATTGTCCTTATTGTTTTTGAAAGCAAGAGAACAGAGTATATTTATTTTAACAGTCTGATAAATGATAAATGGAAGATAGCAAGTATTACCCTTGATTGTGAAGCAGGGAAATCACCGAAAAGAGTAGTGGAAAAAGCTATATCACTTAAGAATGAAAGGATTGATAAAGCTGAAATTAGCCCAAAGATTGTTTTTGATGAAGTATGGTGTGTTATCGATCATGAAGGGGTGAACACTGTAAAAGAACTCCCTATAGCCATAGAAATAGCGGATAAAAATGACATTAAAATTGCTTTGTCAAATCCGTGTTTTGAATTATGGTATCTTTTGCATTTTAAGAAAAAGGCAAAAAACCCTACATGTTGTAAAGAAATTATCTATGAATTGGAAAAACACATCTCTGAGTACAAGAAAAATAAAAATTACATTGATATTTTATTCCCAAAACTAGATACGGCAATAAAAAATGCATCTGTTCTTTGTTCGCCTGAGCCTGATATAAAAGCAACTCGCCAGTATACAACCGTTTATAAATTGGTTGAAAAACTCAAAGGCATGAAAAGATAGTCCGTCTATAAGTGAACCGAATTCAACTCATATTGTATAATGAAAACTATTAGCTAGTTTCTGTTGTGGAAAGGCAAAAAATCCAGCATCTGGATTTTTCTTCCTTTACTTATCCGAAAATTCAATCTCATCAAAGACGC
>JAFGHE010000153.1 GCA_016930295.1 Sedimentisphaerales bacterium | reverse complement strand
GGCCGGGGTGTTTCTTTAACCGGTTCTGCAGGCGCCGACGGTTCGCTCGGCTGGACCGGTGGCGGCGTTATTTCAGGTTCCATCGGCGGTTGGTGTTCGCGACCGACAAAGAAAAAGATAGCTACGCCTACTACAATGATACCTAACAGAATTCCTAACTTCAGGTCGCGCATGATGTAACCCTCCTACAGGGATATACTATTTAACATTTTCGTATCGTTATCTTACCTCGAGGCATTACACCCGGAGTAAGCGTGTTAACAAGTCGAAGGTTGGTGCTACTTCTTCTGGATGGTATTATCATCCTTTTTTGTGACGACTTTGGCCCCGTACAAGAGGGGGGCGGCAATGCCTATCGATGAATAGGTACCCACTATCACACCGATTATCATGACATAATTAAAACTGCGCAGGCCTGACCCGCCGAAAATATACATTACAAACAGCACCATCAGCGTCGTCATGGAGGTCAGGATGGTTCGGGAAAGCGTCTGATTGATACTGTCATTGATAATATTTTGCGAGAGGGTGGCCAGTTTGCCCCGGTTCTCGCGGATACGGTCAAAGACCACAATCGTATCATTCAGCGAATATCCGATAACGGTCAGGAACCCGGCGATCATCGGCAGGTCGATCTTGAAGTCGCTGATCAGCAGGGCCTTACCCACCGACGTCTCGGCCAGCCAGGCGCTCGCCGCGACCAGACCCATGGCAATGCTGACATCGTGGATCAGAGCAACCACCGCAGCGACGCCAAAGCGGATATTACCGAACCGGAACCAGATATAGCCCACAATCGCCAGGAGTGAAATGACAATGGCGATCATGGCATCGTTCATACTTTTTTGACCCACCGAAGGATCGATCTGGGTCACCTGCGGCAGAGAGGTTCTCAACTGGAAGATATCGGTGAACCGGGCGGTTTCGTTATCAGTGAAGGATTTCCATTCTTCCGCCGTGCTGCCTTCGTATGTTACGTCGGGGGAAATAATCGCGATTTCTACACTCTCCAGGGGAGTATTCTTGTCCTGGATGGTATTATCCGGGGCAAAACAAACAAACGGGTTGTTGCCGTATTGTTCATAAAATACGGATTTAGTACGGCTTTCTTCAAGGCGGTTTTCAATATGAGCCATCGTTACATGCTGCACATCTGAAAATTTATATTTAAGATAGAGACCGCTGCGATAATCATTCAAATAAGGTTTTTTACTGATTAGTTCGTCGGTTATCGGCTGGCTTTCAGTCAGTTCCGGACCCAGGTCAGAAAGCGTATCCAGCTTTCCTTCCAGGGCTTCGGTAACCGCGTCGCTGACAATATTAAGCGTTTTGTACGTTATCCCGGCTTCCGGCAGGGCTTTTTGTATCACGTCATTGATTTTATTGATATTCGTTTGCGACGTTAATAAAAGGAAGCGTCCGGGAGTATTTTGGGCGGTAACTGTCAGGTCTTCCATACGGCGGTCACCCAGGGCTATAGCCGCCTTGCCGATGGCTTCTTGAATTTCTCCCGGGGAAGACGTATTGGAAGGCTCCAGGCTGAGCGTCACTTCGACCTGATTGGTTTCCGTGGTAGTAATTTCAAACCTGAAGTCACGTGGTTCACCGACCCGTTGTACCCGGGCCTGTTTCAATTCCGGGTTATTGGTTTTTTCGCCCACGCTTCGGACTGCTTCTTCCACGCTTTCTCGTAAAGCGAGGGATTTTTCTTCGTCGGAAAGATTTTTCTGCTCCGGTCGGAGTAGCTGTTCCACTCCTTCTTTGGTCAGGATGACATGGATACTGGTACCACCGGTAAATTCGATGGAGTACTTACTGTTTTTCACTTCATCTCGTCCTAAAAATACGGCCCAGCCGCCCACGACACACAGGAAAGAAATGGTCCAGAAAATCGGACGCTTGCCCAGCCAGTCCACATTAGGCCGGTGGATCAGTTGCAGCATGGGTAATCGTTTGGTTAGAATTTTCAGATTGGTTAAGATGTCAAAGATCATGCGGGTGACAAACAGGGCCGTAAACATACTGCTGATAATGCCGATCATGAGCGTGATCGCAAACCCCTTGACCTCTTCGGAAGCCTTCAAATAAAGGATTCCGGCCACGAGAAACGTAGTCAGGTTAGCGTCAAAGATGGTACGAAAAGCACGATCATAGCCGTTTTTTATGGCAATGCGCAAAGAACAGCCCCGGGACTGCTCTTCCCGGATACGCTCAAAGATAAGGACATTGGCGTCCACGGCCATACCGATGGTCAGGATCAGGCCCGCAATACCCGGCATGGTAAAGGTGGCCCGACTAAAAGCCATGACCCCCATAATAAATATTAGATTCAGAAGCAGGGCGATGTCGGCCAGTGATCCGGCCACCATGTAATAGACTAACATAAAAGTCGCCACGGCAATTAATCCCCAGATGCCGGCTTTAAGTCCGTTTTCAAGATTTTTCTGGCCCAACGTGGGCCCGATACTGTTTTCACTAATGGGTTGATCACCCAGCCGGGCCGGCAGGGAGCCGGCATTGAGTTTGTCCACCATGTTCCAGGCTTCGACCTGTGTGTATCGGCCGGTGATCTGGCCATTGTCACTAATAGCGGATTTGATATTGGGCGCGGATATAGCCTTGTCATCCAGGAAGATACATAAAGGTTCCTGTAAATGATTTTTGGTAAGATTCCAGAACCGGCCGGCCCCAATGGCGTTAAATCCGAAATTTACCGCCCAGCCGCCAAACTGGTCCGTCCCGATTCGCGCATCACGCAATTTCCAGGCGTCCGGCCCGATTTCATGTAAAAGAACATCTCCGGGCTGGTTGGAAGCCAGAACATATTCTTTGTCCACGAATCGCTCTGTAATGAATCTCGAACCGCCAAAATCCTTAGGATCTTTAATTTCCTTCCAGACATATCTTTCGTCACTGGCTTTTTTGGGGCCGGATTCTTTGAGACGCTCTTTATAGTTTTTTATCTCTGCGGCGCTCGGAGTGTCCGATTGAATGGTGGGGATTATGCGAAACTCCAGTACGCCGGAGCCCTCTAACGCTTTTTTAAGGTCCTCAGGATCATCATATCGGCCCGCCACCTTCTCATAGTCGTCATAACGCAATACCAGTTCGTCCAGTAGAACGGCAATGTTCTGCGGGTTTTGTTCTTTTAGCTTTTTTATCTCCTCAGCCCGAGTTCCCTTGGGAGCGGATAAATATTCTTTGAGGACACTAATTTCGATATTCAGCTTTTTGAGATTATCGCGGGCCTGCGTTTCCTTGTTCTGCAGGCCATTCTCACCGGTGATGGCCTGTCGGATCTCATCAAGGACCTTTCGTGCGCTGAAATAGTCTTTAATGAGTTGCTGTTTTTCGATAGCATCACCGACTATTTCCTCCATTTTCACCACGCGGTTAGGATCATCCAGGCTGTCCCAGTTGGTATATAAAGCGTTCAATCGATATTCATTGATGCCGGCGTCTTGAACTTTCTGTTTGAGATCCATTTCCGTTTGTCGGGCGGCGCCGCGTTTTATCTTGGCTTCCGTGAGTTCATCATAGGCCTGAGCCAGTTCGTTAAGCCGATTCAGTTGCTCGGACGACTCGCCGGCAAGCGCCGTAAAATCACGGGCCCGCCTGGCCTTATAATCGTCGTCACTCATCCCGGCCGGTTGAATCAGTATTTCATCCACCCGGCGCATGTTGATATTGTATGCTTCCAGTTTATCCAGGGTTTCCTGATATAATTTTCGTTTATCTCGGGACTCATCTTTGGCCAGAGGCATCTGGATTTCTATCTGGTCCGTGCCGTGGGGACGCCAGATGAGGTTGCGCTTGTTGCCCGGATCGATTCTCTCCTGCAATACCCGGATCATATTTTGAGCGATATTTCGCTTCTCGTACTCTTCCATGTCCGAGGTATCGATCCGATACAACAGACTGGCGCCGCCGGCCAGATCAATACCCTTTTTGAGCTTTTTATCCGGGGGCCAGATACTCAATACACATATTACCAATAAAATAAGTACAATAAAGAATTTAACCTTGTTACTCATAAACCTGCCTTTTTATTTATAAAACCTGAACCTGTTTAACGTATCTTTACTCGTCCTTTAAGCAAACAATGCTAGGAACCCGATTTGTCCTTGTTTTCCTCGGTTAATACCGTACCGATGGCGCTACGTATAAAATGCATCTTGGTATTATTACTCTCATCCACTTTTACCACAACTTCATCATCACGTACATCCACAATCGTGCCTATAATACCGCCGATCGTTCGAATACGATCGTTTTTCTTGAGGCTATCAAGCATATTCTTGTGTTCCTGCTGCTTTTTCTTCTGGGGCCGCATCATCACAAAATAAAAGACGAAAATCATCATTACAATTAAAAGAATGGGGCTGGAAAAGAAACTTGGAGCAGGTGACTGGCCATTACCATTGGTACCCGGATCTTCCTGCCCGGTGGTTTGTTGGGTGGCCGGAGGGGCTTGCTCTCCGGTCTCGGCCTGGGCTAATACATAGAAATCATTCATTTATAATTCCTTCCATTAATCAGTTTTTTTAGTGTTTTTCCGTTCCATATCATACCTGGACCACCTGGCGGCCCAGTCGTTAAATCTGTTTTCCTGAATGGCCCGGCGGGCCTGGGCCATAAGGTGTTGATAGAATGCTATATTGTGTATCGAGACTAATATCGGGCCGGTCATCTCATCCACCATAAACAGGTGACGCAGATAGGCGCGGGAGAAATTCCGGCAGGTATAACAGTCACAGTCTTCATCCAGTGGTTCATTTTGTAATTTAAACGTTTCATTTCTGAGTTTTATCGTGCCCTGATGGGTAAAGGCCGTGGCATGCCGGGCATTACGCGTGGGTAATACACAATCAAACATGTCAATACCGGCGGCAATAGCCGCCACGATATCACGCGGGGTCCCTACACCCATCAGGTAACGGGGCTTGTCCGCCGGCAGGAGCTCAGCCGTATGATTTACCGTATCAATCATCTCCTCGTGGCTTTCACCCACACTCAGGCCGCCGATAGCATACCCGTCAAAACCAATCTCTATTAACTTTTCACAACAATAAGTACGCAGTTCCTTATCGGTTCCGCCCTGTGCAATACCAAAGAGCAGTTGGTCCTCTGTTCTTTCATGAGCCTCACGCGAGAGCCGGGCCCAACGCAGGGTCCGTTCTACCGATTCGAGCATCCTGTCACGCCGGCACGGCAGCGCCACGCACTCATCAAACGCCATGATAATATCGGCGCCCAACTGATTCTGCACCCGGATGGCAATCCGGGGACTTAAAACCACTTTGGCGCCGTCAATATGCGAGGCAAACTCTACTTCGTCCTGGCCGATACGATTGAGAGTACTCAGGGAGAACACCTGATAGCCGCCGCTGTCAGTCAAAATCGGACGATCCCATCCCATAAAACGATGTAACCCGCCCAATTGTTCCACGACCGCCGCACCCGGTCTCAGGAGCAGATGATAGGTATTGGATAATATCATCTGCGTGTGAGTTTGATAAAGCTGTTGCGGTATAATCCCTTTAACAGCCGCCCGGGTACCCACCGGCATAAAAACCGGGGTCTGGATCTCACCGTGCGGTGTTTGCAGCAGACCACAACGCCCAGAGGCATTATCACTGGTTCGTTCTTCACTTTTTTTAATCACGGTAAACCACGTCATACCATGTCACCGTTACCATTAATAGGCTCGCAGCAGGACGGCGTCCGGATAATAAAACTGCAGGATTTCGACGCAATTCCTGCCGAGCATAGCCATCTGCTGACAACCGCACTGGCACATACCGACGCCATGGCCCCAGCCCTGCCCATCGGTAAATCGCCACCTGTCGCCATCATCCACCAGGCGAAACCAACTGCTCAGGATGGGCGTTTCCTTCGAGGTAAGCGACAAACGTAAATCTTCGCCGCGGATCCGGCTGGTTTTGCCGTTAGAGCCGATTAGCTCAACTCTGACATTACGTCCATATTCACTTTTTTCCAATATTTTTATATCCACGATCCTGTCCAGTCGGCGTAAGGCAGGATACCTTTTTAACAACAGGTCATTTACTTTGTCTTTGTCGATGGCAACCTCAGGCCAGCGATATTTTTCCGCCGGCGCGACACCCTGACAAAAATAACACTCGTGGCCATTCAGGGAGGCTATTGCCAGTCCAAAAACCGGTGCAGCGTCCTGAGTGTGGCCGCCACAAACAGAACTGTAAAAGGTGGGAAAAATTTTTTCCTCACCCGGCTCGCCAAACGTCAGGACCAGTCCCTGGGTTTCATGCACCGCCTCATTGGTCCGGCGGCTTTGTCCGAGCAGGCCGTTATATACCTGGCTGGCCTGGCCGCTGCCAATATCCCATCCCGTATGGTTCTGGTTACCACAGTGCATCTGATACAGGGCATACGTTCGAGCCGCAATGGCCTGGGCTCGTAAAGCAGCTTTATGCCAGTATGCCGGCATCTCAGCCGGAACCACGCCGGCCAGATAATCTTCGATATCTAAAACATTCACCACGGCAAAACCATCAGAGGCACTGCCACCCTGGCATTGAATTATACCAAGGTATGGCTTTACTCTTTTTATGCCCACTGATATCGGGTTGGAATCGCGGGACTGGAATTCTAATATATTCGCGTTTTTTAAATCTTCGGGCAGAATGTTGCTGCCGTATTTATCCTCCAAATTCCAAATATCACTGTTTCGATATAAGTGATAATAACTTCCTGCTGACAGAGACAGGTTTTCCTGGTTACTTTCACTATCCCGGACACTTACAACAGATGACACGTCCGGAGTTTTTACGGTTATACTGTTTGATTCCCATAAATAAACTCTTATGGGAATATAATTCATACTGCGTTTCGGAACGGTCGGCCCCGACCGGCGGCTCACGTCCGGCCCGGCCCGCTGACCGGACCCGCTATTATCGGAGACACCGGCCGACATGTTCGTCTCAGGCCGGTCACAACTGTAAAGTCCCGCCATAAAAAAAAGCGAAACAGCCAGCCCCCAGTTCATAATGCGTCGTTTTGGCTTTGTCAGGTCTTCTGATAGAACGCTTCCACCTTCGGTTTTATGGACGTCACAGTATCGCAACGCCGGCTTCAGGTTCCCGAAAAAAAAATATCCCCTGAACCTGGGTATCTTCTTTATAGTCAACAGAGACATTGCTAATCTTCAAGACGCCGCAGCGTCAGTTCATGTTTTTTAAGTGACTGTTTGATCTCGGTCAGACTCGTCATACCGAAATTCTTACAGCCTAACAACTCCGCCTCTGTACAGTTGATTAATTCACCAATAGTATTGATATTGAGTCGTTCCAGACATTTTCTTGAACGGACCGACATCTCCAGTTGGGTTACCGGTGTCTCAAGCACTGCATCCTCTCCTTCCGGACCGGAAGTCTTGGCAGGCTTTTTGACGATTTCATTTTTATGCTCTTCCAGCATTTGTCCCAGGCGCAGTCCCTTGGAATTTAAAATGGTTTTAATCTCATGTAAGCTGGTCTCACCGAAATTCTTGTAGGCCAGCAGTTCAGACTCGGTTACCTTCAGCAGATCGGACAGGGTTTTGATGTTCATCTTGCGCAAACAGTTACGTGATCGAACCGACAGTTCAAAATCAGAGATGGGAATTTCCAGAACTTTATTACGCCGGTCCACCTTGCGTTCCTGGTCTTCATCGTAATACATGGTCAGGCTGGACTCGATGTCTTTTAAATACATGCGTGCCCGCTGATGGTTGGGATAGGCCGCCAGCACCCGTTTAATACATATCAGGGCGTTGGTATAGTCTTCAGCGTCTTCATACAATACCGCCAGATTCAACAGGGCACTGACGGAAGGAACATCACTGTTAATGCATTGTTTATAGTAACCAATCGCTTTTTCCTCCAGACCATATAAATCGTAATTGAAGGCCAGGAAAAATAAAGCTTCGGTATGATTTCTATCGAGAGCCACGGCCTTTTCACATTCCTCAATAGCCTCTTCATAAAATCCATTCGCTTTATGTAGTTGAGCCAGTTGATAATGATATTCGGCCCGAATATCACCCACGCGCGAGATGCGTTTCAGCCGTTCGGCTGCTTCCTCGAGTTTGCCGGCCCGGCGCAGGCAGTCCACAATCGACACGGCAATATCAAAGCTGTCCCACCCTTTACTTTCTGCCTGTTCATACTCATGGATGGCCTGGTCATAGTGGCCCAGGGCTTTATGGACCAATGCTTTGAAGTAGCAAGCCTGTTTTCCGGCGCCACTTTTTTCCAGCCAGTTGAGTGACTCGGCATAATTGCCCAATGCGAATAGTCCCTGAGCCACCTTTAACGACATGACGGGATTGCCGGAGAGCTGATTTCCGTTATTGTCTATTGCCTCTTGCAGGTGTTGCATGAACTGGAGGCGCTGTCGTTCGCCCTGGCGAACCTTCGTTACCAACTGACAATACTGCTCATCAGATAACGGCTCGTTATCGGCCAGTATCGAGTTTATATCCAAGGATAATACTACCATGTGCACTATCTCCAAATATCATGGTTTAACCAAATACACAATTATTCATTTAAATCCAAGCGGTTTATTATAATTATGATGAGAGAACATGCAATAGAAAAATAATCCTGCCGATATATATCAAGGAATCGGTATATTTATATTGAAATTGCAGATTAAAAGTGTATTATATCCCGCTGATAGAACCGTAAAGCATTGTAATTTAATGCTTTATAAGTATAAAAAGGTCTGTTATGGCTCGATTCTATTACATTATTGTCAATCCAAAATCAGGGTCCAATATTAATATTGGCGAAATGGGGCGTTTATGCGATTATCTGCGCGCACAGGGCAATATGGTTCAGATCGAGATGACTCGCTCTCTTTTGCATGCAGGCGAATTAGCAGAATTGGCCTGCCGGGCCGGCGCCGATGTGATTGTCGTAGCCGGCGGAGATGGTACGGTTCGCACGGTTTTTGAGGCTATGGTGGGCAGGGACATACCAGTTTTAATTGTCCCGTGCGGCACGGAAAATCTCTTAGCATGTGAGTTGGGGCTGGATGGCTCCTTCGAGAGTTCCATCAAAACACTTGAACACGGCATAATCAGGCATCTCGATATGGGCCTGGCAAATAACAGGTATTTTATGGCCATTGCTGGAATAGGTTTTGATGGCGAGGTCATCCGGCGAGTACATAGCCGACGGTCGGGCCATATTACCCCGGCAGACTATGTCTGGCCCATCTGCCGGACCTTCTGGGAGTATAAAATACCCCATTTACATGTAGAGGCTGACGGAGAACTCGTCTGTGACGAGCCGGGCCTGGCTTTTGTCAGTAATATCTCCCGGTACGCCATAGGACTGGGTATCACCCCGGAAGCAGATATGGGCGATGGGTTGCTGGATTTATGTATCTATAAGTGTCGTAGAAGGTTACGACTTTTAGCTCATTCACTGCTTACGGTTTTAAAAACATCTCATATCAGTAAAAAAGTACTTCGCCTTCAATGTCGGGAGATTGTTATCAAAAGTCCGGTTGCTGATACTCCGGTGCAGCTTGACGGCGATCCCGGACCTGACTTACCTTTGAAAATCGAAATAAATCCCTCAGCCGTTCAAGTCCTGACACCACCTCCAATCGGCGGTGAGCGGTACCATGCGCCCGTGAAATTCTATCATGTGCGACGCTGGATACTCAAATAATAGCGCCAGAATTTAGTCACAGCTATTTTCAGGACAACCCAATTCACTCGAAATATCATCGTGTTTGAGCCGGCTAATTTGATTAGATATCGGACGTTCACACAATTTTCTGGCAATATCCCTAAAAATCTGTACACTATGTCAACTGATTTTAAATAAATGATTAATTTCTATCGTCAAAAGTCAATCCCGACGCAACGCCGGGACAGGCTTTATAAGCCAGAATCAAAGCTTCAACAAACTTTTGACGCCGGCGACTACTTAGGGTGCAAATGCGATTATGAAGGCATTTACGATAGGTACATCTGATGTTGCTTCAGTAAAAATCGGCAGCAGTGATCTGTTTTTAATTGCCGGGCCTTGTGTGATAGAGAGTAAAGACCTGTGCTTTCATGTGGCGGAATTCCTGAAAAAGCTCACGGAAAAGCTTGGACTGTCCTTTATTTTCAAGGCCAGTTTCGATAAGGCCAACCGCTCCAGCGGCGCCAGTTATCGCGGGCCGGGCCTGGAGGACGGGCTCAGGATCCTCGAGCAGGTCCGCAGGGAGTTTGCCGTACCGGTGGTTTCAGATATTCACCTGCCGGACCAGGCCCAGTCGTGCGCGCAGGTGCTGGACATGTTACAGATACCGGCGTTTTTAGCGCGTCAAACCGATCTGGTCATAGCGGCGGCCCGTACAGGTAAAGCTATCCAGATAAAGAAGGCCCAGTTCATGGCGCCTTGGGACATGAAAAATGTGGTCGATAAGATCACGGCTGAAGGCTGCGATAAGATTATTCTGGTAGAACGGGGCAGTTCGTTTGGCTATAACCGGCTGGTGTGTGATATGTGCTCGATTACCCAGATGCAGAAATTGGGCTGTCCTGTCGTAATGGATGCCACCCATGCGACCCAGCAGCCGGGCGGGCTGGGTAGCTCATCCGGCGGCTCCGCTCAG
>JAFGHE010000152.1 GCA_016930295.1 Sedimentisphaerales bacterium | reverse complement strand
CGCATACTCGCTAAAACGCGCTGTAAGTTATAGATTTAACGCCTGATAAACCAGAAAAAAATGAAACGAACCCAATTTAAAAAAGGCCAAAAATTATGATAATCACAACTAAAATAAGAACTTAATAAAAAACAAAAATGGCTTCGTTCCTTCAAAAACACAGGGGGGGGTATCCCCCGACCTATACGTTCCCCCTGTCGCGGCGTAGTTATACGAAGCCGGACCCATCCCGTCGTAGTCGTCCCCCTCCGTAGCATCTACTCCCGTCCTCCGTAGCATTTACTGCGGAGGGTGGAGCGGAGGACGGGCTGACGAAGAGGGATGTGCCTCTGAAAAAAAATATTCCTTGCCTTATAGCCTAGTGTTCGGTATTATATGTATAAACCATTGATACAAAGAAAGTTAATCAATATCAAATCATTAAAAAATAAAGGACATTATTTCATGGCGGGTGAAGATAAAACTTTGTCGGGCAGATCGAATCCGTCGTCGGTGCAGTTGTTTGTGGTGACGATCTTACGGTTTGCTATCGGGTGGCACTTTCTGTATGAAGGGATGGTCAAAGTCGTGCAAACGGACTGGACGGCGGCGGCGTATCTGGCGGAGTCGAAGTGGCTCTTCTCGGATGTGTTTCACTGGATCGTGGCTAATCCGACGGCCATGGCCATTGTCGATTTTCTCAATGTCTGGGGCCTGATTCTAATCGGGGCTGGGTTGATGCTGGGGTGCCTGACGCGACTTTCAAGTGTGGCCGGGATACTGCTTTTACTGCTTTATTACCTGGCCAATCCGGCTATGCCGGATATGGCACGCGGAACAGGCGCAGAAGGCAATTACCTCATTATTAACAAAAACCTTATCGAGATGATCGCTTTGATTATTGTGATACTTGTTCCGACAGGGAAATTTATGGGACTCGACGGTTTGATCGCCGATATCAGGCATAACCGGCGTATTAAAAAGAAACCACTTAAAGACCCGGAAATAATTATCACCGGCGACGAAATACCGGCCGGGGCAATCCTGCCGCGCCGGGGCCTGCTCAAACATCTGGCCCTGACACCCTTCCTGGGCGGCTTCGTGTATGCTTACCTCAAAAGACAAGGCTGGGAAAGTTACGAAGAAAGGCATCTGCTCAGCGAGGCCGGCAACACCGTGGACGCTGTCAGCGGCGCAACCCTTAAAACATTTACCTACGCTCAACTCAAAGACCTGAAGGGCCCCATACCCTTTGGCCAGATCGGAAATCTCAAAATCAGCCGGCTGTTCCTGGGCGGTAACCTCATCGGCGGATGGGCCCATGCGCGCGATTTGATCTATGTCTCCAAGCTGGTCAAATCCTATCACTCCGACCAGAAGGTCTTTGACACCTTTCGCCTGGCCGAACAATGCGGCATCAATACGATTCTGACCAACCCGCAACTGGCACGCGTCATCAATAAATACTGGCGCCAGGAAAAAGGTAAGATCCAGTTTATCTCCGACTGCGGCTATAAAGGAGACGCCATCGAAGGAGTAAAAGTCTCAATTGACGGCGGGGCCCATGCCTGCTATGTCCAGGGCCAGATAGCCGATGACCTGGCCGCGCAGGGGAAAATGGATATCATCGGTAAGGCCCTGGAACTGACCCGAAAGAATGGTCTGCCGGCCGGAATCGGCGCCCACCAACTCGAAACCGTCAAAGCCTGCGTGGATTACGGCCTTAAACCCGACTTCTGGGTCAAAACCCTCCACCATATCAATTACTGGTCGTCAAACAAGGACGACCAGCATGATAATATCTGGTGCGTTAATCCAAAGGAAACCATCGACTATATGAATAATCTTCCCGAGCCGTGGATCGCCTTTAAAACCCTCGCCGCCGGTGCCATTCACCCCCAGGAAGGCTTCTCCTATGCCTTCCAAAACGGGGCCGACTTTATCTGCGTGGGTATGTATGATTTCCAGATCGTCGAAGATACCAATATCGCTTATGAGGTGTTGAACGGAGAGATCAACCGGAATCGGCCCTGGAGAGCATAACCAGAATTCGCCAGACCGGTTTGTGTTACGTTAATAGCATTGTGTAAATATATGAGACTCCACAATTATACATGAATTCAAACACCAGTACAACAGTTATCGCGGTTCGTCATGGCGAGACACTCTGGAACCGGGAGAATCGCATGCAGGGCCAGCTCGACAGCCCGTTAACGGATAAGGGCATCAAACAGGCTCTGGCCATGGCAGAAGCACTTAACGGGGACACTATTTCTGCACTGTATACCAGCGACCTGCCCCGCGCCATACAGACGGCCAGGATAATCGCCGAACGGCTGGGACTGAATATTCATACCGATAAGCGCCTGCGGGAACGAAACCTGGGAATCCTGGAAGGCCTGACCCTGGACGATATCCAACAGCAGCACCCAAAAATTTACGAATCCTATACCTCCCATGACCCCGACTATATCATCCCCCACGGCGAAAGCACACGCCAGCGATTCGAACGCGGTATCCGCTGTGTTGAGGAACTGGCCGCACGCCATCCGGGTGAAAAAATCCTCATCATCACCCACGGCGGTATACTAAACAGCTTCTTTCGAAAAACCCTGGAAATGCCCATGGCCTCCCCACGCCACTTCACCATCTTCAACGCCGCCCTCAATTCCTTCACCATTATCGGCACTACCTGGAAACTAAACACCTGGGGCGATATCCATCACCTCAATGAGCTGGAAGTCCTTGATGATTATTGATTTTGACAGTATTAACAGGATAAGCTTTTTGTTGTTCTAATCCATCCTGTAGATCCTGTTATCTGTCTAAAAATTGGTTTTAAATCCATCGCTTGATCCAGCTTCTCACCCCCACATCCGACTTGACCATAACGATGGGTTTTTCGCAGTGGCGTGCGATGATTTCCGGGATTGATGTGCCGGCGAACTGGAAGAGTATGGGTTTCTGCGTGGTGCCCATGACGACCAGATCGTGGTTTTTCGCTTCGTCAAGAATCGCCCGGACAGGATTTCTGGATTTGACAACTTTGGATTGGAACCGTTTCCGTTCCAGGTGCAGACGCCGGGTCTGCTCGTCAATAAACGTATCCAGGTCAAACACCCGCCTGCCGGTATCCACGGTAAAGACAGTAATACTATCGCCATCACCGGCGGAATGGTCACACAGAATCGCTGCAATTTCCAGGGCCAGCGGCCCGTTCGGCCCGCCGGCCAGCGGCACCAGGACATGCTTAAACATCTTATCCTCACCGTAATCCTTCAGCACCACCACATTACAGGGCGCCCGCTCAATAATCGGATCAATCGTGGCGCCCAGGTAAAAGAGCGACGTGGACGGACGACCATGCCAGCCCATAACCAGCATCTTCACCCGCTTCTGCCGGAGTGCGGAAACAATACCACGGGCAATACTGCGGCAGTAACGCAGGGTCGTACTGATAGGGAAATGTTTCGACAGCTTGCGCATGGCCAACAGCATCGCCTCTTTGCCGGGCTCGCTATACTTCTCCGCATCATGCAGGGACACCTGATCCGGTACCGGCACCATATGGATAAGCTCCACCTGCGCATCCTTGGCCCCGCACAGCCGATAGGTCCCCTTGACTAAACTGGCGGCATTTACCGGATTCGCTACTGCCACCATGATCGGATACTTCTCTTTGATCTCATTCTTATCATAAAGCTTACGCTCCTCCAGCACCAGAATCTCATCGGCCGTGGTTATCGCCCGGCTTTTGGACCAGGTATGATACATGATTAAACCCGTAATAATCCAGGCCGGCGCTATAATCCAGGCCAGTAAACTCATATGCACCAGCCAGGCAGCCAGCACCACCTGGCATAGTATGGCCAGAACCGGAAAAACCGGAAACAATGGCATGATAAAACCATATGTCAGCTCATCCGCCATGTTACGCCGGATCTTGATCACACAGAGATTCACCATGAAAAATAAAAACAGAAACATGATACTCGCACTGGAAGCCACATCCGTGGTAGGAAGCACGGTTATGACAATGATAATAATTGCGGCAGCGCCCAGCAGGGCGCCATAAGGTGTTTTCCTCCGTTTATGAATAGAGGCAAACAGCCGGGGGAGCATCCTGTCCCGACCCAGAGCATAGGAAGCACGCGTAGCCGAATAGATGGTAGCGTTTAAAGCAGACGTGGACGCAAAAATGACCGCCAGGGTAAGGATATAATTCCCCGCCGGCATCAGCCGGGATACCGCCTCACCAAATCCCCGCTGTTGATGACGGCCAATCCATATCCAGAGTTGTTGTCCTTCCAGAATTGCGTCAGAGGATTTCACCGATACAATTGTGGCAAACGCCGCCAACACATAGATACATGTCACAATTAAAACTGAATAAAGCATCGCCTTGGGCAGATTCTTACGCGGCTCAAGCGCCTCGTCCCCGGCCTGGGCAATCACCTCGTATCCTTCAAAAGCCACATACGTGAATCCCATGGTAATCAAGAGCTTATGCCAGCCGTTAGGCATAAACGGTTTAAAGTTAGCCAGACGCTCAGGTTCCTTTATGGCCACCGCAATACCCACTATTCCAATTATCAATAGAAAGAGTGTCTGCCCCAACGTAATCAGCGCTCCCACTTTGCCGGTCTCACTGGCGCCCCGAAAGTTGATATAAATAAACAGCCCGGCGGTCAATACCGCTACGATTTTTTCGAATAACAGGATGGATACCGGCAGCCAGTGGAGTAAATGGAAATACTCGAAAAAACGCACGGTATAAATCGCGAACGTCAGGGCATACATTGACCCCGCTACACTGGAGGCAAACCACTCCATCCACCCGGCCAGAAAACTGCTCCCGCGACCAAAACCGACCCGGGCAAAATTATACGCCCCGCCGGCCCGGGGAATAGCAGAACTCAGTTCCGCATAGGACATCGCCGTAAACATCGCCAAAAGACCATTCAGAGCAAAGGTCAATATCGCCCCGCCCGGCCCGGCCACGCCGATCGATATCCCCATCCCCAAAAATATCCCCGCCCCGATCATCATACCCAGACCCATCATTGTGATATGAAAAAGGGTCAACTCGCGCGCGAGTTCGCCGTGGGGTACATGTTCGGGTAGATCGGGAAGCTGTGAGCTATTATTTGTCACGCTGCATTTCTCTAAGGGTCTGCCGCGCTGTGCGATACCCGTTCTGCGCGATCCGGTTAATCGTACGACGGGACCAAAGATTCAGAGCGATTATCCCTCCCAACGCGAGGGCTATTATCACACAACCAATTATTATCTCTACATCCATTGCAAGGAAAATGTTATAATCTATATTCCGTTAAAAAGCAAGAAATGACTCGGATGAATCGCCTCTCAAAACAGAAAAGAATTTCAACCTGACATGGCATTTGTAATCGATTTCAAACAAATGCCTTACAACTCTTATCGTATCAACCGGAGCAAGAGCGGAGAAGATATTCTCAGGCAAGAAACAACTGGTCTCAGCAGGCTTTTTCCTCAATCGGAGCTATCTGAATCTGGTTCTTCAGTATCCGAAGAATCATGTGCCTTTTTACTGATGATACGCTGGTCAAAGGCACGCCAGATAAGCTTGGCAACGGAATCGGGATCAAGCTTTTCCGTGTTGAATACAATGTCGTAGATAAGCGCATCATTTACGTCTTTGCCAAGGAAATCCTTGAGAAATGCCTTGTGCTCTTTATCGGCTTTACGCACTATGGATTCGGCTTTTTCATAACTAATCTCATGCTTGCGCGCATAATTCCTGACCCGCTGAGTCAAAGGCGCAATCAGATGCACGCGTAAACCTTTCTCTTTGGGTAGTATCTGGCCGGCGCCGCGCCCGATGATAATCGCCCGGCCGTGCATGGCAATGACTAATAACACTTCACCCAGATGCTGATAGTAACGCGCCTGCTTGATATGCTCTTTCGAACTCTTTTTCCTGAGATACGGCAGCAGCCGATTACTGATCCAGCCACGTGTGCGCTCGTCCACGCTCATAAGCAGTTTGACGTGAACCTTCATGTTTTTAGACATGTAATTCAATATATCGCGGTCATAGACATCCCACTCCATGAGTTCACCCAGTTTACGGGCTATTTCCGGCGCACCACTGCCGACTTCACGTCCAATAGTAATATAATCAATCTCCTGGCCGCCGGGCAGATGGATATGCGATTCACCGGTATCCTGCTGGATTTTCCACTGTTCCCAATGTTGAATTTGTTCTTCTACAATTTTTTCCACTTCATCGGCGTGAATATTAATCTGCTTTTGGCTGTCTGCCATACGCTGGTCAAAGGCACGCCAGATGACTTTGGCTACCGATACCGGCGATATCTTTTCCGTATTAAACACGATATCATAGTTACAGGAGTCTCGAACATCCTTGCCCGTAAAATTTTTTATGAATTTGATCTGTGTGATGTCATGCCTGCTCACGACTGCGCGCGCTTCTTCAACGGACATATTATTCTCCTGGGCATAACGCTGACACCGTAACTCAAACGGGGCAGTAATACGAATCTGCAGGCCCTTATCTCTGGGTAGCATTAAACCGGCGCCACGCCCGATGATAATCGCGCATTTATGCTTGGCAATCACGAGCAGGACCTTACTTAAATGTTTATAATAGCTTAACTGCTGGACATGATCTTCCGATTTGCCGGTGAAGACCGGCATGACCCAGTCTCTGATCCAGCCAATTGTCTGCTCGTCCACGGACTCCAGGACCTTGACATGAACATTCATATCCTCGGCCATATAGTCCAGAATCTCCTTGTCATAGATTTGCCATTTAATTAGATCAGAAAGAATTTTTGCAACCTCAATCCCACCACTGCCAAGGTCACGCGAGATAGTAATATAATCGATTTCACCGCCGCTCGAAAGATGGGCCGGCTCATCAACTTTTTTCTGCGCCGCCCGGCTCAACTCCCACTGGCTCATCTGACGATTGACTATATTGCCTATCTCTTTATTCTTAAACGTCTTATCCGGCATCGTTTAACTTTCCCTCTCTTTTATCCGGCTTGGATTCAGATATAATTATATCGTTTATTTATATAAACTATTTTTAAAAATACACTTATGTTCTTTTAAGGCACAATCCGGTCATTCAATATCTCCCCCTCGAATGTTCCCAAGGAGACAGGAATGAATTCCTGGTTATTAATGTATCTCTCTTTATTATAATAAGTTACAAAAACAACCTGTTTGTTGAATGTATCTCCGGTTTATACTATAACACTTGCTTTCTATACTAATACATTATATTTTACTAAAAATCCACTCTTATTTAACTGCTTTTAAACTGGCAAACTCCACGAAGAATAGCTCCAATTCATCTGCCTGCTTGACATAAAATATGTTAACTGCTATAGTTGAGGAAATATCATATTTCAACCTTTGTGCTGATGATGATATGTAACGGAAAAAGAGAATGGTCCCGATTCAAAAAGTCGAGCCTTTTTACTTGTGTTTTTCTTATGAGTCGCTACAATTCCGCAAGTCTTTACCGGCTATAGGCTTCGGTAAGACGGCCGGATGATGAATAAAACCGGACACATAAAAAGTTAATATGGGGGTGTAGCTCAGTCGGTAGAGCAACGGCCTTTTAAGCCGTGGGTCGAGGGTTCGAGTCCCTCCGCCCTCATTTAGTCAAATCTTATACATCGTATTCAGACTCCTTGTACCTATAAGCAGTCTGGGAATGTGTACCATCAGGCTCGGGATGTGATATTTGATTCATGCAGGAGTAGTCGTTTTTTAAGTTGAGGACCTGCAGGTGCGGAATAGCCGCCGAGGCGGCCGGCGGCGGCGGTAATGCGGTGGCAGGGGATAATCAGCGGTACTCGGTTGGAGCCCAAGGCGTTGCCTACCGCACGGGCGGCGTTAGGTTTACCAAGCCGGCATGCGAGTTGACTGTAGGTGAGGGTGTGTCCGGGTTTTATTTTACTGCATTGTCGCAAAACAGACCGGGTAAAGGGGCTGGCCCAGGATATATCAATCGTGCAATTAAATTCGACCTGTCGGCCGGTGAAATAATCCATCAGGGAATCATGGAGATCGTTAAGAAGGTCTTTGTCGGGTTGGGCGGCTGGGTATAAATTTAACATTTTCTGCGTGAGGCTATTATGGTTTTTTAAGTCCAGCCATAAGTGACAAAGGGCCTCGCCCCGGCAGATATAGGCTATGGGGCCCCATGAAGTATTTACGATACGATAATGATATTCACAGCCATCTCGGGAGCCAGACACGGACAAATCCCGATGTCCATCGGGATCCGTGCCTCCTTTCTTTGTTGATGTGATAAATTTTATAGTCATAGGATTAATAGCTAATGGTAGTATCGTAGCGTACGCCGTCGGGAACGGGTACCGGTACGTTGACGGTTACGCCGTGGTCGCCGTCGGTCTGGTGGGCGGAATCCACAGCAATAAAGGCCGTGTAGGCGGACATCAGCCCGTAATTCAGGGCCACTTTCTTTATCTCACCGGGCAGGTCGGAATTATTATCATAGGTAAGCTGGTTGGAAAGATCCTCAATTTTTTTACGAGCCCAGACACAGGCCAGACCGGCGTGCTGAGCGTTATTATCGCTAAGATTAACAGGAATCGTGATATCCTGGGTCATATCGCCAACATTACCGCTAATGCGGACTGCGGTCTCGCCGGAGCCGGTGAACCGGCCGGTCAGGATAATCGGACGCCCGACAAACAAATCAGGAATCTGCCGGGGGTAGATATCACTGACCTCCAAATTACCCCAGTCGATAGTAACATCCGTGAGGGCCGGATGGCTGATGCAATCATAGAACTGGTCAATCAACTGGCCGGCACTATCACCCAGGCCGATATAAGCAACCGCGCCTTTACCGAGTTTGGCCATGCGGTCCAGGAGGTAACGGTTTACTGAAGAGCCCACCCCAAAGCTGAAAATCCGGCTGGCGCCGAGCTTCTGCTGGATAGCGCCCATTATCTCCACCTCGTTACCGATATAGCCGTCGGTCATAAAGGAAACCAGGCGGAACCGGCGGGGATCGTGTTCAAAATCCAGGGCCGCCTTGATGCCTTCGATCATCATGGTGCCGCCGCTGCCGTTGAGAGATTCTACGTATTTGATGCCTTTACGGATATTTTCCTCGGTAGCCGGTACAGGCTGAGGACCCAGTTGCGAGGCATTGTTGGAAAAACGAATGACCTGGAAAGTATCGTCCGGGCCCAGCTTTTTTAAGGCGCGAATAATGGCATCTTTGGCCTTGGCGATGGGAGCGCCACTCATGCTGCCGGAGCAATCCAGGACAAAAATCATCTCCATGGGTGCGCGTTTGAGATGCCTTAAACTATCCGGCGGATAGAGCATGAGGGTAAAATATCCGCCCCGTTCGTCCTGATAGGTGACCAAGCCTGATTTGAGTTTCCGGCCCGCCACCCTATATCGCAGGACAAAATCCTTGTTAGGAATATTATCGCGAGCGCTCAGGCTTACCAGCATCCGTTCGGGACCAAGTGAGCTTTGGGTGATGACATGATTGGTAGAGACTACTTCCTCGATAGTAACACCCGTATCGATATCAAGGCTGAGTGAAATATCATGTCCGCTGCGCTGGTCGGGTTTCAGGTATTGGACTTCGGTTTTCTGATCTGACGAACCGCTTTTGCCGTAGGCTACGGCGCCAACTCCTTCGGTACTGCCCGGCGGGTTGAAACGCGGTCCCACGACCATGGGAAAGACAAACTCATACCAGCCGTCGCGATAAGTGAGGGTATTGAAATATTTGATGTTTATATCAATGGCCTTGCCCGGTTCGATATTGGCGACCTTCTGGGTGAAGATATTAGGCCGTTCCTGGGTCAGGAGCGATGCCACATAACCCTGGTTACGGGCCTCCCTGTAAATCTGTTCCGCCTCCTCACGCTCGCGGATGATACCACGAATTTTGCGATCACCCACAGTCATGATAAACTCTTTCACCGCGGCATTCTGCGGCAGAGGAAACACATACACCGCCTCAATCTTTTCATCATAAGGATTATGAAACTGCTGGGTAACATCAACCGTGGCAATATAACCGGCGATATGACCAGCCACATCCGTATGCTTAAGGGGCAGAGGCACCTCATCTTCCGTATCATCCAATTTCCCCATCAAAGTCCCACACCCGGGCGTTTCTCCATCATCCACCACAGCCACAGCCGTCTCCGCCCTGGCAATCACCCAAATCTCATCTGCGGAACAGGGCAACAATATATCAGGAATAGACCTTCCCGCTCGCCTGGGAGCAACATTTAAATCTACTATAACAGAACTACCCCCTACTGAACCGCCTTCAGTATATCCACCAGTTGTTGGACTCGACGGCATAAAAGCACGACCTGTCCTACTCGGCGCACGTTTTGCTGAACGTTTTTCGGCTTCCTCCAGTGAGCGACAATACTCTTCTTGAGCTCTCATATTTCTTTCATATTCTTCTTTTTGTTTCTGTGATAATTCTCTTGATCTTGATAAAGCTGGTGTAAAAATCGAGTACAAAAGTAATAATATTGCGACAATCACAATAGTTTTTATCAGAAATATGATCGTTTTCATTTTTGTTCTCCTTGTACGAGAGTAATGGTAGCGGGTATCTGTGAGCCATCGGGGGAGGCGGCGACGGTCAGGTTGATTTCATAGTCGGGGGTTTCGGTGCCGAGGATCTGGAGGTGGACGGTGGCGATGCGGATTTTACCCTGGGGCAGATTCGCGGAGGTGTTGAAGGCGGCGATGATGATGCGGTCGCGGGCCAGGGCGGCCGGATCATAGTATGGAGGTTCCTGGTAAGCAGGATGAGCGCCGCCTTCGACACCCACAATTTTAATCTTCCCGGAAACGGCCCTGAGTTCAAACTGGTAGGCGGCCAATTCCTGATCGCCTGAATCAATATATATCTCCAACGGGGCAAAAACAGTTTCAATCCCCTTCTTATTTTCAACACCTGATGTTACAGTATCCTCTTGAGCCGGCCGGGCCAGAACCGGAACCACGATACATGTTAATATAACGATTAATAGAGTTATGGTTGCTCTTTTCATTAGAGAACTCCTTTTTCCAGTCGGACCGCGGCCATGGCCACGTAATCCACATCCCTGTTATTGACCAATCCGTCATTATTAACATCCCACCGGGTATCGGGCTGACTGGACGTTTCCAGATGCCGGGCCAGGGTAAACGCATCAAGAATATCCACGCGCCCGCTGTAGTCAATATCGGTTGCTGCAAGAACAGGAGAAATCGGGTGTGCAGACTGATCCACGGGCGCAGGGACCGGCGAAAAATCCAGGTTTAAAAGAATAGCCACCACCGCTGCTGCAGAAGCTACGGACACAACCCAGGGCAGCCAGCGCCGCTTGCTACGGGCTTGATGTTGCAGTTGTTGCTGAGCCCGATCTAAGATAGCCCAATCCATCTGGGGCGAAACCGAGGAGTCCGGCTGAAATAAATCCTTTAAATCATGGGGTAACTGGTCTGATACCTGAAAGAGGATATTATTATCGTTTTTATCTGCCTTAGTCATTTTATTTCCTTTTATGAATAAGTATGACATACATACTATAGTTTGCTTCTATAAGATTTAGCGAATAAGCGGGGGGAAAGGTTCCATAAATCTGTGATTTTTTATCCGGCCCCTGGATATATTTGCACCAGAAGCCCAAGGGTACTACCAGTAGCAAAGATAGGAGCGCAACGATTCGTTGACAAAGATATATGTCTTTATTGGAATTATTCATATTGGCTTATTCATCTCCAAATGACAACCAGTTTATTTTTGAATGAAAATGTAATGATTCTTCTACACATGGTGTCTGCATGATCAAGCTATCGCGTGAGCATGCCACCCTTTTTTATATCGTTTTTTATTATCCCAGGAAATAATTTTTAGTCCGAGGATCATCGCGCAGCGTTTTTAAAGCCCGGTGGAGACGGGATTTTACCGTGCCGGTGGGGATTTCCAGGGCCGTGCCTATTTCATCCAGGCTCATATCATCAACAAAACGCATGAGAAGCACTTCGCGCTGGTCGCCGGGCAAAATGGCTAACGCCTCAGAGAGTTCCCGGCGTGATTCCGTGATATCGATGGAAATGTGTGCGGGGATATCCAGGTCGGACACATTAGATTCTATGGATTGAAACCGGCGGGTTTTATTACGCTGGGTGAGAGAGAGGTGTTTGACTACCGGGTAGAGGAAAGTAGTCATACGCGCTGTCAATTCAAGGTCGGGTAGCTTTATGAGCAAATAATGAAATGTCTCCTGCATGACATCCATCACCTGATGGTGGTCGGTATTGAAGCGACAGGCCAGCCGATAAACCCAGTCCCGGTAGCGATAGTATAGCTTGGCAAAAGCCTCGCTATCACCTTTATTAGCCTGATCAATCAGTTGTTTATCTGATAATTCAGATTTCATCAAAGACTTTGACGCCGTCAACGACTTTGCAGACATGGACGGCGTATTTATCAGCAAAGTCCGGTCGGCTGCGGAAATAGGCAGTATCCACTGCTTTTCGCAGTGTATCGACACTGTCCGCCCGGACCAGGGCTCCGGCCGCTCCCTTGTCACCGCCGCCCAGCATGCGTTCACCCAACACGCCGGGCACGGTCCGTACAATATCACACATAGTCTCCAACTCAGGGCCGGAAATCTGGTAATCATCCCGCAGCCCGATCCCATCCTGACGGAACAGGGAGCCGACTGTTTCAATATCCCCGGCCTTCCAGGCATCCATCATCCGGTAAAAACGCTGCTGAGCATGAAAAATATAATTAAGACGGGCGCATAAATCCGGATGTTTATCGGAAAACTGGTTCATAATGGTATCATAAAAGGTCTTTTCATTGACATCCGCCAGACACTTGATAGTATGACCGGCTTTTTTGAGGTTATCAACCAGATCCTCACATTGAGCCCGTCGGATTTTATAGGTGGATTTTTCCAGACCCGGACGCACGGTGCCGGTGTCCATCACCACGATACGAAAATCAGCGGCACCCTGGCCCAAAGGGACATAATGAATCTTGCGACTTTCAGGGTTATAATGGGTCCCCATATTGGCCCGGGCGAAATAAATCATAATCTGGTCCAGTTGACCGCAGGGAGAACCGATATATTCGTTTTCCACGGCCTGGGCCATATCGATAATCTGGAAATCATCTTCGACCGGAATGTCATTTACGTCAAGAAGGGAGAGAATAAGGTTCAAAGTCAAAGAAGCAGAACGAGACATCCCTCCGCCGGGAATGTTGCCGTATATCACAGCGTCGAAACCCCGGCTTAATTTATAACCGTTTTTATTCAGAATATAGTCCACCCCATAGGGGAAACGGGCCCAGGAATTCGCTATCGTTTCAGATTGCGGCGGCGGGACATGACCAATTTGAAATTCAATAATCCCATCGTCGGGAAAATTGTCGCTGTAAAGACGCACGCGATCTGAACTGCCGGCCTTATAGGCCATCCAGATAAATCGGTCTGTACCCACGCCGAACAGTTCTGTACCGTTATAATCGCCATGCTCGACACTAAAGCAGAATCGAGACGAGGTCCGCCGGATTTTGCCGCCGGCCACCTCCAGGTGAGTTTCACGGACCAACTGCTGTATTTTTTGCCGGGCCTGTTGGTCTTGCTGAGTCTGTGACACGATACTATCCTCCTGAACTATAGTGTAATTATCTATTATATCTAAAGATACAAACGCCCCCTATTATACCGATGAACCATCGCCGGATAAAATAAAAAGTTCATCTTTTACCAAATCCTAACCTATCTTCGCTTGACATAAGCCAGCGAAATTAGTATAAAAGCTTCCTTAAGAGAGAGTTACTGGAACCACAGATTATCTACCGGTTCCATGGCGTTTATGAAATGGGAGAGAGACACTATGGTTAAAATAGTTGGGGCGACCGTTTCTGTTCTATTATTCTGTTCCGTCTCATCGTTTGCCGGGCCATTTATTGTAGGGGATGACTTTTTTCAACCATTACCTCCGGAAGGAGCCAGTCCCGATAAAAGCCAAATGGAACCGGTGCATTTGTGGGTTGATCAGCATATGACTATCGCTGATATTGATATTTATCTCGATATCACCCATACCCAGGTCAGTGATCTGGAAATCTCCGTACTATCACCCTCGGGTGAAGAAGTATTTCTAAAATTTTCAACCATACCCTGGCGCGAAAGTCAGCCTAATATGTATGGAATCATTTTCGACGATGAGGCAGACATGTATTTTGATTATGGAGCACTTCCTGATACAGTACGCTTTAGGCCGGCTATAAATAACTATTTGTCCTCTTTTGACAGTGGTGATGCTTATGGCAACTGGACCCTCAATATTTCCGATGGCGCCTTGGATGCTGATACGGGAACATTAGACCGCTGGGAACTGCACATCATCCATGTCCCTGAGCCTGCCGGAATGATATACTTTTTAATGTTCCTTAGTTTCAGGCGTTTACGTTGTAAAAAGATCCTGTAATCATTATACTATGCCTATGCGAACTCGTGTCCTCCTGTTAAATACTGATCTGAATATTGGCGGCGCGCCTCATTTTGTCAGGGATCTCGCCTGTGGTCTGGATAAATCTGAATTTGATGTACAGGTGGCCTCTCTGGCCCCTGAGGGCCCTGTCGCTAAAGAAATACAAGCAGCATCGATTCCTGTCCATTGTATGGGCGCCAAAGGAATATTGGATGTTAGGATTTTTTATCACCTGGCCCGCATCATCTCTACTTTCCGACCTCATATTTTGCATGCCTCTCTGGTACATTCTAATATTGTCGCCCGACTATTGGGCTGTATTTGTAATTTACCCCACGTGGTGGCTACCATCCATACGGCTGAGCAGGGGAAACAATGGCACTTAATATTGGAAAACCTGACCTGTCGGATGAGTGACGTTACTGTTTGTGTATCCCCCTCGGTACTACAACATGTACTTCATTACAGCCACGTGCCTGAAACAAGACTCAAAGTTATCAAAAACGGCATTGATTGGGAACGTTTTAAAAATGCCAAACCCCTCGATTGCCATAAAGAGGGGATTAACACGGAAAAGATTACTCTTATGTTTGTGGGCCGGCTGGATCCGGTGAAAAATATTGATTTACTCCTCATGGCAACATCACATCTTCAAAAAGATCATAATATACAGTTATTGATACTCGGTGATGGCCCGGAGCGTAATAAACTGGAATCTCTTAAGAGAAAATTAAACCTTGATAATACCGTATATTTTATCGGTCCTCGCCGTGATGTGGAACGCTGGTTAAAAATTGCTGACATTTTTATCCTGCCCAGTAAATGGGAAGGATTTGGGTTGGCTGCTTTAGAGGCGATGGCTGCCGGTGTGCCGGTTATTGCCACTGATGTTACCGGACTTAATGATATCATCATGGATGGTCAAACCGGCCTTCTTGTGCCAAGTGATAACGACCAACAACTTTCTAAAGTCATAGATAATTTAATAAAAAATCCAGAT
>JAFGHE010000017.1 GCA_016930295.1 Sedimentisphaerales bacterium | reverse complement strand
GGCAAGGGTACGATCAGTCCCGCCGGCACGACGTTAGCGCTGGATGGTGACAGTATTACGTTTACGGCCACTGCCAACGATAACTACCAGGTGGACCATTGGGAGGTTGACGGTATCACAGTTCAAACCTGGGGCAGCAGTTATACATTGTCAAATGTCATCGCAGATCATACCGTTCATGTTAGTTTTAAGCCGAAGACCGGTTTTTATCATGCGCTTGTATCGTCAGGCACTGGCGGCAGCATTGACCCGAATGGCCTTGTGACCATTGTTGAAGGTGAGGACCAGACCTTTACGGCGATCCCCGACAATGGATATGTTGTGGATGATTGGAGTATTAATGGTACTGTTGTCCAAGCCGGGGGACAGACATATATCCTGCAGAATGTGTCGGGTGATTACATTGTTGCTGTCACCTTTCAGGAGCAGTTGATTGAAGTGCAGTATCCGAATGGCGGAGAATTACTGCTTTCAGAAAATGCTTATGAATTGATATGGACCAGTGACGCATCCATTGAGGGGGTAGTTCTGGAGTACTCATTGGATGCCGGAGCAACATGGTCTGATGTTGATGCTCAGAATACGGGAAACGACGGCTCTTATGAGTGGGAGGTTCCGGCGGTTGAATCGGACCAGTGCCTGGTTCGTGTTTCAGATGCAAACGATCCAACCATGTATGACGTTAGCGACGTCGTGTTTACAGTGGCGCCTTTGAGTGCCTCTCAATTGCTGTTCAGAGACAATATGGACTCAAGTTGGGGCGGTTATGTACACGTAGGCTTCTATCCCGGCTATGATAAAACAGTCATGGAATCTTACGGCGGATATCTTTCCGGTTTGTATGTAGATCCCAATGGCGGTTTCGTCTCTATATCTACGGTTGCCGGAGTCCAGCAGCAATCGACGGTCGGTTCCTTTTTATTTAATAAATTGGACAGTGATGCGAACTCGTTAGTGAGTGACACATTACGAGTGCCCATTCAACGGGAAGTTACCGCAGCTATTGAAGATTTCATCAATAGCCGGATGTCCTATGGATACTGTCCGGCGACAGAACCCGCATATAAACAAAAAGGTTTCCAAAACAGGTATTCTGCGGCAGGACTGATCGAGGCAGCGGCCGAGTATGCCCAGGTTGCCGGCGGTCAGGGATATATCCCTGATGATATGGAAGCGGTTTATGTGCCGGAAATTTTCAGCGGTCTTGATTCCAAGACGTTGGCAATTGGTACTGAAATAATGAATCGAGGCCAGACATGGGACGGTAAGCAGTGGATCATTGTGGCAACGGATCTGGTTGATTTTATTATTGAAGATCCCCAGGGACGAAGAATCGGCCATGTTGACGGAATAACATATGACGAAATCCCCGGCGCCTATTACTCCGGGAATGCAGATAATGAAATGGTATTGATACCGGACCGGATTGAAGGCGATTATTATGCTGTCGTCTATGGCATTGGGGCCGATTATAAAGTTTTAATCGCTTACAAAGATGAATATGCAAAAGTCAAGACACAGTTATATGAAGGTTATCTTAATACGAATGAGGAGTTTTCTGATTTAATTGCCGTTCCATACTGCGATTTGAACGGCGACCATATTGTTTCAGTCGATGATTTGTTCATTTTGTCTGAACAATGGCTGACGGAGAAAGTAACCGCGGATTTTGATCCGGAAAATCATTTTGTTGGTTTGGATGATTGGGTTGTATTGGCAAAGGCCTGGCAAAGTACCCGGGAACCATTAAGTATCAATTGGAATCCGCTCTGTGATATTGCCCCCGCAGAGGGGGATGGGGTGATCGACGCTGAAGATTTAGATGCCTTCCTAAGTCAATGGTTGCTTTTTAGCGCCTATTCTGCTGACATTGCTCCCATTCCTGATGGGGATGGATTCGTTGACATGCTCGATTTTGTAGTGTTTGCTGAAAGTTGGATGACATCTATTGAAATGCAGTAAACCGGCTTACGATACATTTTATTCAGTGTTTCTTTATAAACCAGTCCCTGGTTCATTCAAGGCCACTGGTCAGCCAGTCAGATGCCAGTCTAAATTAAAAACATTCTTTCCTCCTCTTTTACCCAATGTCGTGTTTAGTCTATTCTCCTTCAAAATTTCTATCGCTGAAGTCTTCGCCATGTCCGGCATCTTCATCCCAGACAATGATCAGGTCATCCGGAATTAAGTCCATCGTGCCGCCGGCCCCGCCGTCCTGGGGGAAATATTCAATTTCGTATCCGGCGACAAGACACCTGTCCAGTGCGATGGTCAACTGCCCGCCGTCCGAACCGGTCCGGCTGTGAACGGTTTGCCATAACGGACAGGGTGGGTCGGCCTCCAGCGTTCCCATCACAAGATACGAAAGCCCCATCGTTCGATTGAACACATTCGGATCATCGGCAAAAGCTTCGGGTGATGAAAAAACAAAGAAGTAGACAAGCGCTAAAACCGGGAAATGACAGTCCTTCCTCATTCCTTCTCCTTTCAGACAAGCTCTTTCAAACACCCTCCTTACGGGCCGATCCCGTAAGAAAAGCCACTACCTGCACACATGCTCCGTCTGGGCCTGGCAAGGCCTCGCCACGAACATGCTTCGGCAGTGCCGGTTTACGGCACTGACCTTTGCATCTCGTGACTCCAAATTTTGCTGGTTTAGACGGAGAGGCTAAAGTTGCAGCGAAGGTTCAATGTTAAATTGTCACGTTTATTACAAGTCTTTATCCTGAATAGTCAATGAAAAAGCTATAACTTCTCGAATACAATAAAGATCTCTGGTGTCCGGATATTTACAAAAGCAGACAAAAAGAGCTGTCTATTTTCGGGAAGATTAGTATAATATGCGACTTACTGTAATGTGCTCTTAACATTCGTAACGTATGTATAGCCGGATGGTATATTTAGCCAGACTCCGGATGAAAGTGATAATGAAAGAAACAACCGAACAACTTAGTTCCCGCACGCAGCGGGAAGAGGAAATCTACCGCATTTCCACGCTGGTGGCGGGTAATTTCGAGATTCAGGAAGTGCTGGACCGGCTGGCCGAAGCGGCCGTCAAGGCCACCGGCACGACCGCCTGCTCGATCCGGCTGCTGGATACCGAAATCGGAAAGCTGACCATGCGCAGTACCTACGGCCTCAGCGAGGCCTACCGCAACAAAGGCCCGGTGACCCGCCAGGACCCGGTCATTAAACAGGCGTTCGAAGGCGAT
>JAFGHE010000151.1 GCA_016930295.1 Sedimentisphaerales bacterium | reverse complement strand
GTCAATAGCTGAAACTGCTGCGTAGTAAAGCCGGCAAAGCCATCCACCCAAAGCCGCCCGCCCTGAAACAGACCGGCCTTTGGACATCGATCCGCCACCAGATCCAGGAAATTATCCGGATCCATAAACCGCCCGGCGATAGTGTCCTGATAAGAACGGAATATTAATGCCAGGTCGCTTAATTTTTTGACTAAATCCGTCTGTTCGGGCTGGTCCGCATTTAAAATTTCCTGCTGCTGTGCGTCCAGGTCTTCGGGGCCGTGGCCATACTGACGCAGTTCCCGAATCATCCGGCTGAGCTGCCGGAGAAACCCGCTGCGCGTGACACTGCGATGAAAAACCTGTAAATCATTCTGACATTCCTGTAATAACCTGCGCAGGATCATCTGCTTGCTGAATTCGCTGAGAACCGGAAGGGTTGGCGGACCGGTTTCAGCCAATATCAGCCGGGCCAGGCGTTCAAAACTAAGCACACGTACCCGGTGATAGCCGGTGAGCCGGTCATCGTCGGTGAGGGCCTGCTCCATCTGAAACGTGGCCTGCTCCGGGACCAGCAGAATCAGGGCCGGCCCTTCAGGATTCCGGTAAAACTCCGACTTTATCGCCTCGATGCAGTGAAACGTCTTGCCACTGCCGCTTCGACCTAATATAAACTGAACAGACATCGTATATAGACAATCATGATAAAAATATTTTAGAGAGATATTTGCGTAACACTATTAAAAATATATCAAAAATTAAATATACAACTGCAAAACTACATATTAAAAATAAAAAAGATTTCGAAAAATACAAATTCCGGATTTTCATTTTAATGCGGGTCGTGTTCCCTGTATATTTTTAAATTATTCAATACCTTTTTACATTTTTTTATGTGTTTTTACTTTTTGCATTTTAATATTTAATTTTGCATTGTGTTAATCAATTCCGGCAGTTCGGAAATGGTTTCAATGACCGGCACATGGGACGGGATATTTTGATGCAGGTTGTTACTGCCCCGTTTAAATATTCCCCTGATACCCAGGCGTGCGGGACCGAGAATATCCTCCTTTAATTTATCGCCCACCATAACTGCTTCGGAGGGCAGTACGGCAAGCTGGTCCAGGGTCAATTGATAGATTCGCCTGTCCGGCTTGCGATAGATGGTAACCGAGGAATACTGGCGCAGGGAGAAAAAATGGAGCAAATCAAATCGGTCCAGATGTTTATCCAGAACGGAGGCGGGCAAAAAAGTATTGGATATAATCGCCAGTTGCAGGGACATTTCCTGCAGTTCCTGCAGGCACTCCGGCAGTTCCGGTTCGATGTCGGCCATATTCCCGAGCGGTTCATACCAGAGCCAGGCCAGTTCTTCGAGTTGCCTTTCATTTAATTTCAGCCCCATGTCCCGGGCCTTCTTATCCAGCAGAAACATACAGTCAAATTCCTTTCGCGTGAGCCAGGACCAGAAATAGTGCCATTTAATCGAAATAATGTGATGTCGACAATACGTTTTAAATGAGGGTAAACTATTTCCCCCGGTGAACTGCCTCAGATAATCGTAAGTCAGACGGGCCCCCTCCCGGAACAGTCCGTTAATATCGACATCGCCATAATTAAACAGCGTCTCACCCAGATCAAATAGTACGGCCTTGATTGTCATAATATAAAATTTCCAAGAAACCTTATCATCCAAATGATGCCGGCACCACTATCAGTCTCCCTTGAAATTATAAATAATATTTTTTATTATACACCTGATAGACGCCAGCGTCAAAAGTTTTGCGAACGCTTGTTTCTGGATTAAAAACAACGGTTTTAAGTGCCAATATCCACTTTTAACGGAGGCATCCTGAAAAATTAAAAAAAAGGCAGGGTTTTTTATAAACCCTGCCGTGTGATGGGGCAATTTATATTAACAAAAATTACTGTCGGCCTGAGACCAGGTCTTCGACCACTTTGGGATCGGCCAGGGTGGAGGTATCACCAATCTGTTCCACAGCGCCTTCACTGATCTTGCGCAGGATACGGCGCATGATTTTTCCGGACCGGGTCTTGGGCAGGGCCGGGGCAAACTGAATCTTGTCGGGGCTGGCGTGTGGTCCAATCTCCTTACGAACAGTCTGCACCAGTTCTTTCTTCATTTCGTCAGAAGGCGTCTGACCGGTTTTCAGGGTAACATAGGCATAAATGCCCTGACCTTTAAGATCGTGGGGCATACCAACCACGGCCGCTTCAGCCACTGCCGGATGCTTACCCAGAGCGCCTTCGATCTCAGCGGTTCCCAGCCGGTGGCCGGAAACATTAATCACATCATCCACGCGTCCGGTAATCCAGTAATATCCGTCCTCGTCGCGCCGGCAGCCGTCGCCGGAGAAATATTTACCCGGATACATGGAGAAATAGGTCTGATAGAACCGGTCATGGTCACCATACAGCGTTCTCATCATACCCGGCCACGGGAATTTGATACACAGGTTACCGCTGATATCGTTTCCTTCCAGAACTTTGCCGTTTTCATCAACCAGTTCCGGCTGAACGCCGAAGAACGGCAGCGTAGCGGAGCCGGGCTTTGTCTTGATGGCACCGGGCAGGGGTGTAATTAAAATTCCGCCGGTTTCGGTCTGCCACCAGGTATCCACAATCGGGCATTTTTCCTTGCCGACAATCTGGTAATACCAGTGCCATTCCGGGCTCTTGATCGGCTCACCCACAGTTCCCAGAACCTTCAGGCTTGAGAGATCACATTTTTCCACCCATGAGTTACCTTCCTTCATAAGAGCCCGTAAAGCAGTAGGCGCGGTGTAGAAAATCTGGATTTTATGTTTATCCACAACCTGCCAGAACCGGCTCATATCCGGATAGTTGGGCACCCCCTCAAACATTACGGAGATGGCCCGGTTGCATAAGGGCCCGTAAACTATGTAACTATGCCCGGTGACCCAGCCGATATCCGCGGTGCACCAGTAAATATCGCCTTCCTGATAATCAAAAATATACTTGTGGGTCATGGCCACATAAACCAGATACCCGCCGGTCGTATGTAAAACGCCCTTGGGATGTCCTGTGGAACCGGATGTGTAAAGGATAAAAAGCGGATCCTCGGCATCCATCTGTTCCGGCCGGCATTCGGTCGATTCCGACTGGGTTATATCATGCCACCAAAGGTCCCGTCCTTCGGCCATAGGGACTTCATTGCCTGTTCGTTTGACTACAATGACATGCTCAATACAGGGACAATCCGTAATCGCCTCGTCGGCTTTGGTTTTCATGGGAATATCGTTCTTTTTGCCTCTGAGAGCCGTATCCTGAGTGATGAGTAACTTACATGTTGAATCATTGATACGTTCTGAGAGCGAATCGGGGCTAAAGGCGCCAAAGACGACACTATGGACAGCGCCAATACGGGCACAGGCCAGCATCGCCACCGGAAGTTCTGGAACCATCTGGAGATACAGACACACCCGGTCACCTTTTTTAACACCCAGTTTTTTCATGGCATTGGCAAACTGGCATACTTCATCCAGAAGTTCTTTATAAGTAATAGCCCTGTCTTCAGTGGGTTCATTTCCTTCCCAGATCAGGGCGGTCTGACCACCATGGCCGGCTTCCACATGCCGATCAAGGCAGTTGTAACTGACATTCAGTTTTCCGCCTTTAAACCATTCAATATTTGCGGTATTAAAGTCCCAATCCAGGACCTTATCCCACTTTGAGTACCAGGTAACAAATTTTTCCGCCTGTTCCGCCCAGAATCCCTCCGGATCGTCAACAGATTTCTGGTACATCTGCTGATAGGTATCAAAATCAATATCCGTTTTGCCCTTAATGGCATCGGGTACATCATAGGTGGGAATGGCTGATATTTCTTCCACTGCCATTGATTAACTCCTTATTTAAAAATAACTAACGATAAAAATTACCAAAACCAGCTATGCTGGCGGACACTGATAACATCAACGAATTAATTATTTCGGATGCTGATAAAGGTGTCCTTAACACTAATATTACCAAACCGGATTTCAGTGGCTTTCCGGTAGCGCGGTATTGTATAGCAGATAAGCGTTTATCGCAACTATTAACCGGTGAAAAAAATATTTTTCAGCTGAGTCTCCGTCTTATAAGGAATTCAGAGGTTTAAAATATCGTTCTATTGACGATATATCTTTTTGCTATAAAATAGATTAGACGCCAGCGTCAAAAGTGCTGCGAGCGTTTGTTTCTGGATTATCAACAGCGGTTTTATTTGCCAATATCCACTTTTGACGATAGCATCATTAGAATGTTATACCACCCCTGCGGAGGCAGAGGTCCGTCAAATGGTATGATGAGTATTCCTGGATTCCCGCCTCCATGGGAATGATGTATATATCTTGTTACCATGAAACAGGTTGTGTGAAAGTCTCAAGCAAAATAATCCGTTTGGACTAAATAAAAAAAACTTTTCATACTATCTATACAGGAGTACCTGTTATGAATCTATCTGTTTATAAAATATTGACTTACATTTCTATTGCCGCCTTAAGTATATGTGTGAGAGTCCAATCGCGCCCGGTATTATCAACTATGGTACCACCGGAAGATGAAACGACTCTTTCCTCGGATGAATCCCTTAAGGAATTCACTCAAGCCTCGCAAAAAGAGACGCCCCTGCCTACAGTCCCGCTCCAGGTGGCGGTGATTCAGGTGAGTGGCTATATCAGCGAAAAACCCGGGTCCAATCTATTGACCTTTTCGGGTGTTGATACTACCAATCTTTTTGACTTTACTGAGACATTAGAGCATTTGTCTTTAGATGATCAAATCCAGGCCGTGGTTTTCAATATTGACCAACCTGTCATGAGCTGGGCTCACGTGGATCAGTTACGACGGGCTATAGCCGGGTTAAGGAAGGCCGGGAAAAAGACTTACGCTTATGTAGAGACCCTGAGCAAAACGGATTACCTGTTTGCCTGTCAATGCGATGAAATCTATATGACTCCGGCCGGTGGCTTGTTCCTGACAGGCCTTTCCGGCAGGGCTCTGTATTTTAAAAACCTGTTTGATAAAATTGGTATCGAAACGGATTTCATTCAAAGAGAGCGATACAAATCCGCGGCCGAGCCATTTACTCACACGCAACCCTCCCCGGAAGCCATGGAACAACTGAACCGGCTTTTCGACGATTTGTATGAACATCTCATTAACTCCATCGCAAAGTCACGAAATATACCCACAGAAGACGTGGTTCACTGTATTAATCAGGGAATATTAACACCCACGGAAGCGAAAACCTATAAACTAATCGATCATGTAATGTATCGTAATGAGTTTCTGGATCATTTAAGGAAAGAAAATGATACAGAGATTCAATTATATCCGGATTATGGAAAAACAGATCACTCTTCCGTGGTTACGGACAATCCCTTCGCAATACTGGCTATGCTTCAGGAATTATTTTCCGGCCCCCCCGAGCCACCCGGCGACGCGATTGCCATAGTCTATATCGATGGCCCGATCACTACAGGAGAAAGTTCTGAGGGAATCTCCAGCACCACGATCGGCGCCCGTACTGTTCGAATGGCACTCACCGATGTCCGTGGTGATGATGATATTAAAGCCGTGATCGTACGGATCGACTCGCCCGGAGGCAGCGCCACAGGCAGTGATATTATTTATGAAGCGATCCGCCAGACAGCCGAAGTAAAACCAGTAATAATCAGTATGGGAAGCGTAGCCGGTTCCGGCGGTTATTATGTTTCTTGCGGAGGGCCGACAATCCTGGCGGAAGAATGCACCATTACCGGCTCGATCGGTGTCATCGGTGGAAAACTGGTTATCGGTGGTCTGCTGGATAAACTGGGTATTACAACGTATGTTTACAAACGCGGTCAGAATTCCGGTATTTTTGATATTATTACTCCTTTTACTGATCCCGAGCGACAAAAATTTGAGAGTTACATGGATTTTATCTATGAACTCTTTAAAACCAGAGTAACGGATTCCCGGGCAGAAAAACTACAGGATTCCATAGACTTCCTGGCCCAGGGCAAGGTTTATACCGGAGTAGAGGCTAAAGAACTGGGATTAATAGACGACCTCGGCGGCCTGGACGATGCCATTCAATTAGCGGCCCAAAAAGCCGGGATAGAAGAGTATCATATCCGCCATTTACCCAAACCCAAATCGCTTATTGAACTGCTGGAAGAATTATTAGCCCGGGATGAAGGCGCCGGGGAGAATCCTGCCGCCGGCATGGATATTTCAGTGCGACAGAACCAGATACCGGAGAACGCGCTGGAACTGATATTCAAATCGCTGAATGATCCCCAACTCCTGCGTGCCTGGCAAAATGCGATGGGATTATTATCACTATTAAAACAGGAACAGGTCTTGATGATGATGCCTTATGAGATTATAATAGAATAAGCAGGCACAAAGAAACAAAGGCATCCCGATGTACATCGGGACACAAAGTTTTTAAAAAGGCTTCATGAAAAAGTGAATCAATCGGAACAGGAAAATAATTCTTCTGAGCTTAATCAAAATGGGCCGTCGAACGATAATGACGCAAGAGAGACCGCGCCGGCTCCTGCTGCACCTGAGCCGGCCGCCCTGCGGGTGGTGCTCCTGGCCGACGATGACGCCCTGCGCTGTTATGGGCCGGTCTTGAGACGGATGGCAGTGGGCCTGATCGATGAGGTGGCCGACCTCAGTCTGCTCTGCCTGGGCAAAAGCTCTTTATTAGAGTATGTACCCAGTCCCCCTATCCGCCTGATCTGGGAGACCCGGCGCATCCATGATAGAGGCCGGCGTATCGATTCTACCAGTCGAGAAATAAATATTATCGCGCCCCGCATTAAATTACTCGAAACTCTTTTACCCCGCAAGCAGGCAATTCGCCTGGCAGATGTTCTTTCACCTTACAAGCCCACCCTTATCCATGCCCTGAGCGAACGACAGATGAAACTGGCCAGAAACCTCAGCCGGCTCCTGAATATTCCGTATATCGTCTCTATTTTATCTCTGCGGGACGGAATTTTGAGTTTTGACCGTCACTGCGGCAGGATTCTGCCGTGCAATTCCCACCTGGCCCGCGAGGTTCGGCAAAAATGGCCCGCACTGTCGTCCCGGATCCAATTGATACCTATTGGCACCCACGTACCCGATGAGGTCTGTTGTTTCAGCCAGCCTGATCTGAAGCCCCTGATCTTTTGCTGCGGCCGATTGATGCACGGCCGGGGATTTGCCGAACTCATTAACGCCATGAAACGCATCGCCCTGAAAAATATCAAGTTTAACTTACTCCTGTCCGGCGAGGGCCCGGCCGAACATGACTTTCGCCGGCAGATCCATAAACTGGAACTGGGCAGCCAGGTCCATATTGTCCCGCCGGTCGAAACCGTGCTTTCGGTCAGCGACGTATATAAAACGATTTTTTACCATGTCGATATCTTTGTGCAGCCCTGGCCGGAAGTCACCTGGCGCCCGGAACTGCTGGAAGCCATGAGCGTGGGCAACGCCGTGGTGGTGGCCGCAGGCGTCGAAAACGACCTGATCGTCCATGAAAAATCTGCCCTCGTGGTCCCTTTCCATGACGAACAAAAATTAACCGAAACTCTGGAAAAACTGCTCACCGACCAGCCTTACGCCCGTTCTATTGCGGAAAAATCTCAAACCTATCTGCGTAAACACTTCCTCGCCAGCCACATGGTCGCGCGCCTGGCCAAAGCCTACCGTCAGGCAGTGCAAAAATAGAAGTATATCCTTATACTATAAAACAGGTCATACACTGTTTGTCGATATTAAGTTGTGAGATATCGACAGACTTAGCCGAGCGTTGTGGGTTGTGAGTAAGGATAAGAAGGATTCGATCTTGTTATTTTGATATTATTTTGCTATTGATGTTATCGATTTTTTAAAAAAAAGATTTCATATAATAAATTACGGGGTAGAATCCTATAATGTGTTATACAGTAGATGATTATGGTAGAAATAGAGGAGCATGGACATGAAAAGGGTACGATTTCTGATGGCAGGTGTACTATTGGCCGGGCTATGGGCCGGCGGGTGTGGTTCGCGGGAGATGTTGTTTAATGGGCAGGATCTGACGGGGTGGACGCTTTATGTGGCTGAGCCGGGAGTGGATGTGGATGATGTCTGGCAGGTGGAAGACGGGGTAGTTCAGTGCAAGGGAGTGCCGAACGGTTACATGCGCACTGAGAAGAGTTACAGCAATTACAAGCTGCATGTGGAATGGCGCTGGACGGGTGAGCCCACCAACAGCGGGGTGCTGCTGCATGCCAACGGGCCGGACCAGCTCTGGCCGCGCTGTATCGAGTCCCAGTTGATGGCCGGGAACGCCGGCGATTTCGTGCTCATTGGTAAGGATGTCGGAATGACAGTGGGCGATAAGGACTATATCAATATTGACACGCCGTATATCATTATCGGCAAGGGTTCGCCCAGCAGCGAGAATCCGCCGGGTGAGTGGAACCGATACGACATTACCTGCCGGGGCAGCAGCATAAGCTGCTTTGTCAACGGCGTTCAGAAAAACAGAGGCGCCCGCGCCACATTGACCAAAGGGAACATCTGCCTGCAAAGCGAAGGCTCGCCCATTGAGTTTCGCAACATCTATATCGAACGCCTGCACTAACCGGCCTTTTTGCGGTCTTGATAGCGTTGATACCACGAGGGCCATTGTTCCGGTGTGACATTTTCCCAGAGCCCTTTTTTATCACGTTGGGCATTTTTTTCCAGTTGCAGGAACCGCTGTTTGAGCATGTGTTCGAACCGGGGGTCGGCATAGGCGTAGCCTTCTGTGATTAATATTTCGTTCAGGAGCCGTCCGTCCGGCAGATACACGTAAGCCAGCAGGCGCCCGTATTTTCCCCGCGTATTTTCAAACGGCTCCAGTTGGACCAACACCTGCCGGTTAAGGGCCAGTTCGGTAGTAAACCGGGCTGCCTCCGGCCCGAAATAGTTCTCGCCGCCGGGCGAATGGCTGGTTTCCGGAGTATCCACCCCCCAAAGACGGATACGGGTAAAATCCTTACCCGTGGTCGCATCCGGGATACGAATATCCAGGGTATCGCCATCCACTACTTTGGTAACAGTAAACGCCTTGTCATGGTAGCGGCTGCGGTCCCCTTCCGGCAGCGGACCCAGATACCCCAAACGCTGAAGCGGAATAAGCCCCAGAATTATCACAGAGAGGCAACTAGCGACCAGGCGCCGGGTCCGCCGGGATACCGGAGTTCGCTTTTTTCGCTTTTTCGAGGCCATTACATCATTATAATTCCATTTAATCCTTGATAAAAGCCCTGTCTTATGCTTAAATTAAGAAAACTGGCTGAAATATTAAAGGAGTATTACGGATGGAAACGGTCTCAATCTGGAAAAGAGTAGGCGGCTGGCTCCGGCGGTCTCAGACCTCCACCAGCGGAACAGAGGTCATGCATCTGGACGCCGAGGGTATGCTGGTCACACCTCCTGACGAAAACGAGGATGAAAATAGCAACGCCGCGCTGGTGTCGCGTACCCCTAAGAAAGAGCAACCCCTGGCCGTGATGCAGGAAGGCTTTAACCGGCTGGTCGGTGTGATGGAATCAATCAACGAAAGTGTGGTTGAGCAACGTCGTCACAGTGCCAATATAGCGGAAAGCCTGGTCCAGGTCCGGGACCTTATTCAGGTCCTGCCGGCCAGTTCCGAATCCCAGCAACAGGCACTCGGCGAGATGACTGAAGAACTCAAAAACCAGACTCTGCATAGCCGGCAGTTGGTCGAAATTGTCAAGAACCTACCGGAACTGAACCAGGAACAGGCCGAGCGTCTGGGCGAAATCGCGGCCAAACTGGAAGCATCCGTGGAGACCGAAGCCCGGCTGAGCGAGTCCTTCCGCCAGTTCGATACTTCCGTCCAGGGTATGCTCAACCATTCCCAGGCCCAGGCTACCAGCCTGGCCAACATTGGCCAGATGCTCGAAAAAAATGAACAGCGACTCCAGGAACTCGTCCAGAAACAACAGCGCCGGTTCACCTGGCTGCTCCTGACGGTCCTGGCCGTTATCTTCCTGGCACTCGCTGCCGTCATCTATCTATTCAAGCCGGGAACGTGAAACGCAGGGGATTAGTTAATATGGTTACCGGTTGGACAGGCTCCGATTTTAATTAGCCTCAAAAGTCGCAAAATATTAGAGGTTTATAATAGATAAAATAATTGATATTTATAGATGTGAGAGTCTGTCTTTAAAATCAAAATTTAATAAAAAATAACGTTTACATATTAAATTTTAAGCCCGAATTTCCCAGATAAATCCGTGCAAAAAGGTGAGATTTTTATGTCATAGAGCCTGAGGATGCTGTTCAAGGCAGTGTTAATGTCCTCATTTGGAGAACCTTATAATTTTCGATGTCGTTAGGAGAAAATTCTGTCTGATAAACGTTTAAATGGGAAATGTCAGATATGATAAAATCACTGGTTGGCATAGAAAAGGATATGGTAATGGCAAAAACATGGTTACTGGTATCTACCATACTATACCTGATGTTTGGGGCCGTTTCCTCCGTCCGGGCAGGTGCTGAAAGAATATTCAAGTCCGTATCGTCCAGCGTGGTACTTATCCGCGACTTTGAGTCTCACGGATCGGGTGTGGTTTTAGACAACAAAGGTAAAATCCTTACCAATTATCACATTGTTAATACACCGCTTCCTCTGGAAGTCACTGCCGAGGTCATTAAAGGCGGCCGAAGAGTCAGCATGACCTTTTCTGAGGTAACGGTTGAGAATGTTCATAAGGATTATGACCTGGCCACCATCAGGGTAAAGCTTCCCGCCGGGGTTTACCTGGAACCTATTGAGACAACGTCACGAACACCTGAGCCAGG
>JAFGHE010000150.1 GCA_016930295.1 Sedimentisphaerales bacterium | reverse complement strand
ATTACCCTAGTCTCCGCACTACTCGTGAAGAATGGAGGAAAGGTAATGCTGCTTAACGGACCGCCATTCGTGACTGTCCCCAGGTTTTCCAATAGCCGCACAGAAGAAAAAATGGCAATTAATTTGATTTTATCCAGCTATAACGTTAATCATAAAAATCAGTGTTTATATGGGGCTTTGGGCAACAGCCCGTAAAGACCTGCCCTCATCTTGCCCTTTGATCCCATCTTGCCCATGCTTATTCGAGCCAGTTTTCCGCCAATTTCTCGAAATCACCGAAATTCACACTGCCACTGCCGTCGAAATCGGCGCCATTACAGATATCGCAGTCTAACAGAAGCCAATTCGTCATCATGCAGTCCAGATCGGCTAAGTCGATCAAACCATCCGCAACACAGTCTCCTGGAATCCACTCAAAAGCTCCCAGATCGGGGGCATCTGGTTCAAAGGGTAGTCCGACATCGATCCCCACATCGATTAACTGACTGCCGGTGCAGGGACGAAGAAAGCTGAGTATTGGTAACGATCCGTTCGGTTCACGCGGGCCGTCGATTCCGGTCGAGTCCAAACTGGCAAAATCCAGGTCATCGAGTGTAAGACCGTTCCATGAATTATAGGCATCATCGATTTCATCATAGATATTGACCGAGGCCAGATAGGATACATTATTACGGAGTACGTGGGAGGACGAATGTTCATCGAAATAATAATTAGTGCCTCCGTTCATCACTGAGGTGCAATTGTATACGATTACGCCGGTGGTGTTGCCATTGACGTCAATGCCGTGATGGGGATTGTCATAAGCCAGGCAGTTCATGAGTAAATGCGCTCCGGCGCCAGCTCCCAGCTTGAAGCCGTTGCCGTCACCGTTAAAGGCCGGGTCGCCCCAGGTGTTGATGCCGTTGCGAAAGGCCCAACAATGATCGAAGGTGACGGCTTCACTGGGTGGGTCCGTATTCCAGCAGTCATATCCGTCATCCGAATTACCCCATGAGCGACAATCTTTTAATATATTACCGGTACCGAGACCAAATTTTGTGGCAAAACCATCAGCATTTTCCCCATTATTGCCCGGATCGTAATTTTCATAGGAGTCACAGTTTAAAATGAGGTTATCCGCAGCCCCGGTATGCAGTTGTATCCCCGAGTCCTCGTTCCAGCGGGCCACGAGCAGTTCGACCGTATTGTCAGCACCGCTGATATAGAGACCGTTGTCCCCGGCATACTGGATGGTGAAATCGTAGAAATACCAGTAACTGCCGGTGAGCTCAATGCCTCGAGTACCGGTTGAAGTACCGGTAAAGTCAAGTACGGGTACTTCATCCTGATAGGCCCGCAGCGTGATCAAGTTTCCTGACGAACCGTTTTTTGAAATTGATATTTTATTGCTGTAATTGTGCTGGCCGCCGCGAAGGTAGATTGTGTCGCCTGCCGCGACTAATCCCACAGCCTTGCCAATCGTTTTAAAGGGTGAGTTGATTGTTCCGATATTGTTGTCATTACCCGTCGGGCTGACATAATATTGTGCCGAATAAACCGGAAAAGCTGACAAAAAAACTGCAAGCAGCGGGAAAAACATACACAAAGTCTTTTTTATCATACCCTAATCCTTAACTGACATTTTCCATTTAAACGTTTACAAAACATAATTTTCTCCTAAGGACACTAATAATTTTACAAAATTCACTGCTCCAAAGTCAAGAAAATTCCATTCCATGCCCTGTTTCCTCAAAATCACGTAAAAACCAGGAATTTACTTATATTATACGTCATATAGAACAGTTGGAATCAAGCCTGATTGTCATCAAGCTTATGGCAAGGTTTTATAAAGACGCCAGCGTCAAAAGTATTTCGAGAGTTTGTTTCTGGATTAAAAACAACGGTTTTAATTGCCAATAGCCCAAGAAAGGGGGAAATAATTTTTGATTTTGGATTTTAGATTTTTGATTTTAAAGAGGATTCTTTTAGTGCGCAGTAGAGGACGGGGACGAGGAAGATGGTGATGCCGGCGAAGATCATGCCGCCGAAGGAGGGGATGGCCATGGGGACCATGATATCGGAGCCTTTGCCGGTGGAGGTCAGGACCGGGATAAGGGCCAGGATGGTGGTGGCGCTGGTCATGAGTGCGGGTCTTACTCTGCGCCGGGCTGCTTCGATAGTTGCCTTGCGGATATCGGTGATGGTGTCCGGTTTATCCTGTTCGAATCGCTGGTTCAGGTAGGTGGCGAAGATAACGCCGTCGTCGGAGGCGATGCCAAAGAGGGCCAGAAAGCCCACCCAGACGGCCACGCTGAGATTGTAGGGATGGATATTGAATAATTCGCGTAGATTCAGACCTATCAGGGATACATCACCGAACCAGGGCTGGCTATAGAGCCAGAGCCAGATGAAACCACCGGACCAGGCGACAAAAATGCCCACAAATACCATGAGGCTGGTGAGCACCGCTTTAAACTGAAGATACAGCAGGATAAAAATAACAAACAGGGCAATGGGGACAACGACAATAAGGGTATGCTGGGCCCTGAGTTGATTTTCATAGTTGCCGGTAAATTTATAGGTTGTCCCCTGCAAGTCCAGCTCTTTTGATGCAATTTTGTCTTTGATATATTTTTGGCAATCGTTTACCACGTCCACTTCGGCGAATCCTTCCCGAGCGTCAAAGATTACATATCCGACGAGGAAGGTGTCTTCGCTTTTAATGACCTGGGGTCCTTTACGGTAGAGGATTTCGGCCAGTTGGGTCAGGGGTATTTGCGTGCCGTCCGGGGCCGGAATGAGGATTTTGTCAATGGTTTCCAGGTCGTTTCTCAGTTCGCGCAGGTAACGGATCCGGACGGGGTAGCGCTGGCGTCCTTGCACGGTGGTAGTAACGGGTTTGCCGCCGAGTGCTATTTCGATGATATTCTGGGCATCGGCCAATTGAATGCCGTACCGGGCAATGGCCTCGCGGTCGATATGAATTTCAAAGTAGGGTTTGCCGACAATGCGGTCGGCAAAGACGGTGGAGGCTTTTACGGAGTTGACTTCTTTAAGGTATTTTTCGAATTCGAGGGTTACTTTTTCGATTATTTCCAGGTCAGGCCCTTTGATTTTGATGCCCATGGGGGCGCGCATACCGGTCTGGAGCATAATCAGGCGGGTCTGGATAGGCTGCAATTTCGGGGCGCTGGTGGCGCCGGGCAGTCTGGTGACTTTAATAATCTCATTCCAGATATCGTCCGGCGTTTCAATGCCCTCGCGCCACTGACGGATGACCTTGCCATTTTCATCCAAAACATATCGGCCGTTTTGATTGGTTTTGTATTTTGATTTATAGTTTATGACTGTTTCGACCATGGAGATGGGGGCGGGGTCGAGCGGACTTTCGACCCGACCGATTTTACCCACGGCATCTTCAACCTCAGGTACGGTTTTTATGGCCCTGTCCAGCCGGGACAGGACATCGAGTGTTTCACCAATGGAGGCGTGCGGCATGGTGGAGGGCATAAAGAGAAACGATCCTTCGTCCAGGGCCGGCATGAATTCCTTGCCCATATCGTGCCAGATAAGGCCGCCGCAGATAACGCAAGTCAGCGGAATAATTAAAAACACAAGTTTATGGGCCAGACACCATGTGAGCATGCGTGTATAATAATGATATATCAGGAAAACAATAGCCAGAATCGAGCCGAATAAGATAACTATAAAGAGATAATTTAAAATCAATCCTTTGTCAGGTCCCAGAGGGAGCCAGTAACGGGCCAGGGAAAACGCGACCAGAGCAGCCAGTAAAACGTTAATAATCCAGGCGGACAGGCCGGCATCAGAGTTATTAGAGAGGGAGATCTTTTTCGGATTTCGGTATAATGTCTTTGCCACGGGCGGGATAAGAATAACAGCTATCAATACCGAAGCCAGCAGGGCGAAGGTTTTGGTGAATGCCAGCGGTTTGAAGAGTTTGCCTTCCGCGCCCGACATCCAGAAGACCGGCAGAAAGCCGACAATCGTAGTGGCGATGGCGGTCAAGACCGCAGAGGCCACCTCGGAGGCGGCGTCATAGATTTTCTGGGGGGCGGATTTTCCCGGCTCATCGAGATCCAGGTGGCGGTTGATATTTTCGCAGATAACGATTCCCATATCGACCATGGTGCCAATAGCAATGGCGATGCCGGAGAGTGCCACGATATTGGCATCCACGTGAAAGAGTTTCATGGCGATAAAGCACATCAGGACGGCCAGAGGAAGTAAGCCGGAGACGAGTAATGAACCTCGGATTTGGCGGAGCAAAACAATAATGACAATGATAGTAACGAGTATTTCCTCGTAGAGGGCGGTATTGAGTGTTCCCAGGGTTTCATATATTAGGCCGGTGCGGTCGTAAAACGGGATGATGGTGACCTGGCTTTCGGTGCCGTCCGGCAGTGTTTTTTGGGGCAGGCCCGGCTGAACTTGCATGATTTTCTCTTTTACATTCCGGATGGCTTTCAGTGGATTGAATCCGTAGCGGACCACGACCACACCCCCTACGGCTTCGGCGCCATCCTTGTCCAGCGCTCCGCGGCGCAGGGCCGGACCGAGTGAGACTTGGGCAATATCTTTGATAAGAATAGGGACATTATCATTTACGGTAACGACGGTGTTTTCGATATCCGAAAGGGTTTTGATAAAACCGATACCGCGTATGACATATTCCACCCGGTTAATCTCGATGGTTCGTGCCCCGACATCAATATTGGAGGCCTTGACTGCGGCGAAAATCTGTTTAAGGTTAACGCCGGCGGCGCGCATGGCGTCCGGGTCCACGTCAATCTGGTATTCTTTGACAAAGCCGCCGACCGAGGCGACTTCGGCCACGCCCCCGGCTGATTGCAGCGCGTAACGAACGGTCCAGTCCTGAATGGAGCGAAGATCCTGCAAGTCCCAGCCTCCGGTGGGATTACCTTGTTTATCTCTGCCTTCGAGGGTGTACCAGAATACCTGACCCAGGGCCGTGGCGTCCGGGCCCAGAGCGGGCGATACGCCGGGGGGCAGGATGCCCGGGGAGAGAGAATTGAGTTTTTCGATGATTCGAGAGCGGGAAAAGTAAAAATCCACATCATCGTCGAAAATGATATAGATACTGGAAAATCCAAACATGGAATTGCTGCGAATGGTCCTGACGCCGGAGATGCCCATGAGGGCCACGGTCAGGGGATAGGTTACCTGGTCCTGGATGTCCTGGGGGCTTCGTCCGGGCCATTCGGTAAAGACAATCTGCTGATTTTCTCCGATATCCGGGATGGCGTCCACGGCCACCGGGTCACGCGGGTAAAAGCCCAGTTGCCAGTCAAAAGGGGCAAACGCGATGCCGGCAGCCGCAATGGCACCTACGAGCAAAAATATGATGAGCCGGTTGGTCAGGCAGAAATAAATGATTTTATTAGCTATGCCGGTCGCCGGTTTTTCAATGTAATTTCTTTGGTCATCCATCTTTATTGACACGTAAACAAATTATTAAGGTTTCCAGGATCAGTAATACCAGGGTACGCTGCTTTCAATTCGATTTAAACTGGGGGAGTTTATCTAAATATTTTTCCGGATTTTCATTGAATACCTGATCACAGCCCGGACAGCAGAAATAGACTTTTTTCCCTTTATACACGGTGAACACATCTTTATTGATGGGTCCTCCCATGACCGGACAGGTTTTCTGTTCGATCATTTCTTCCTGAGCCATCTGCATAGCCGGGGGCATTTCATGGGCATCATGGTCTGTGTGGGGCATACGGTCGGCTTCTGTATTCATCATACTGGGTTTGGCCATAATCTGCATTTCGGAATCGATTTTAAAGTTTCCGTGGGTGACGACTTCTTCACCGACAAGCAGGCCGGATTTAACGATGTAATAATCCCCGGCCCGGGGACCGAGAACGATTTGGCGTCCTTCAAAAAACAAATCTTCATTTCTTACGTGTTTGACATACACCACTGCGCGTTTACCGGTAATGAGGGGTGCGGAAGCGGGAATCACCAGGGGTACTTTGCCAAATTCGTTGGCATTTACATAGCCTAATGATTCGGTGGTAACCAGGTTCATCTGGCAGATATCACAGGTTCCGGGCGACTCTTTGACGATGTCCGGGTGCATGGGGCAAATCCATTTGTTGGCCATGGCCGGCACCATGACGCGTCCGCCTTCGGCGATTGTGGAAGTGAGGGTAGCGCGAACAAACATGTTTGGTTTGAGTTTGCCGTCGGTATTATCCACATTGACGCGTAACTTGACGGTTCGGGTTTTGGGATTTAATATCGGGTCAATGAAGCTGATGACACCCGTAAATACATCTCCCGGACAGGCCTCGGTGGTGAACTGTACTTCCTGGCCGTACTTTATCCAGGGCAGGTCGGATTCGTAGGCGTCCAGTTGGACCCATAATCGGGACAGGTCCGCGACTGTATAGACAGGTGTGCCGGTATCGATGTACATTCCTTCGACGGCATTTTTCACAATCACGATTCCGCCGATGGGTGAATAGATAGTGAGATGAGATTGCGGTTTGCCATTTTTTTGAATATCGCTGATTTGCTGGTCCGTAAGGCCCAGCAGGCGAAGTTTTTCTTTGGCGCCCTCCAGATTGGCCAGTGTGGAGTTTTTTACCAGTTCGGAGGTGTCCGGTTTTAATTCATTGACGGCCTTCAGGGCCTGAATCAATTCCGCCTGGGCGCTGATTAATTGCGGACTGTAGAGATATACCAGGTGATCGCCTTTACTGACGGTGGTGCCGGTAAAATCGACATAGAGCCGGTCGATGCGGCCGGGTACCCAGGCGGATATTTTTTTTATCCGGGTTTCATCATAAACAATGGTACCGACCAGCCGGGTTTCGACGGCAACGAACTTTTGTTGGACGGGTGAGGTTTCGATATCCAGCAGTTTGACCGCTTCTGCAGAGAATTTTAACTCGTTGACCGAGAGGGTATCGGTCTTCAGGGGAATCAAATCCATACCGCATATGGGACAGGCGCCGGGGGTGTCCTGGATAACACTGGGATGCATGGAACAGGTCCACTTCTGGGTAGCGGTGGCCTCCCTGGGAGGACTGTGCTTTATCCGGCTGGATTTGCAAATATACCCGGCGATAAAGGCGGAGGCGAATATCAGTATAATCAGAACGATGTTAACAGGTGGAAGTTTTTTTTGCTTTTTCATATTTTTTACACCATCCCTGACACTTTCTGGTCATTTAACGGCCTGCTTCGGAAAGAAGCCATGATTGTCAGCCTGTTATTTTTTTTCAGAGGGTAATTCTGTCTGGTTTAATTCCGTGCCGGCGAGCATTTCCAGTTCCGCCAGTTTTTGTCCGCTGGTGGCGAGTGCGTTTTCATACTCAAGCTGATAACGGAGCAGGAGTCTCTGAGCGTCGATCAGACTTAAAAAATCTATGGACCCTGCCTGATAGGCGGTTTCTGAAGCTGTCAGCATTTCCCTGGTTTTGGGGATAATCGTATCCTGGTAGAGTTTTATTTTTCGGTTAGTGTCCTGGAATTCATAAAAGATTTTTTGTATTCTGGCGGCCAGATCGTTTTCCAATTGGTTTTTTTGATGCGTTTTCTGAAGTCTTCCGGCCTGAGCCTGGCGCTGGGCCGCTTTATTTTTGTCGGACCATATCGGCAGGGACAGGGTGATCATGGCCATGATCGGATCCTGGCCGCTGTCATCCACATTGGGCATAACGGCACTGCCGGTATCGATATAACTCAATCCAATTCCGATGTTGGGATATTCCCTTTTTTGAGCAACAATTTCCCTGTATCCGGCGGATTCGATCTCGAATTGGAGGGTCTGTAGCTGAGGATTATGCTTTACGAGTAATTGGTGTAAGGTTTGCGGTTCTATGCTTATGTCCTGATAGGGGGGGGATGCGGGCCAGGGCAGGGGTAATTGAGAAGGTCTGTTTACCAGGGCGTTAAGCCGGGCGGCCAGGGCCGGTCTTAATTCCGTGAGGCTTTTGAGCCGGTCTTCGAGCAGGGCCATTTCAATCTGGACGCGGATGATATCCGGATGGGATGCGGTGGCCGTGGCATAACGGGTGCGTGTGATCTCTTCAAAATGGATTAATAGCTGAAGATTTTCTTCGGTGATTTTAATGGCCTGTGCCAGAAAGGTATATTCATAAAAGGCCTGTTTTACTTCATGAAAGAGTTTGAGTTTTTCTGTTTCGTATCGCTGGTAGGCAGCTTTGGCCAGAGCGGCGGCTTCATCCTCACGGGCTTCCAGGACACCAAACCAGGGGAAAGTCTGCATAATTTCAAACTTCTGGCGTTGCGGTCCCACCCGGGTTTCCACTTCTTTAATGAAATAGCCGTAAGTAAACATGGGATCCGGCAGCGACCGGGCCTGGGTCACCTGCTCCACAGCCGCCTTCCATTGTTCAAAGCCTGCCTTTAATGCGGCATTATTTAAAGCCGCCAAACGGAGGAAATCCTCCAGGTTATTCAAACTTTCATTATCATCCGGATTCTGGGCACGCAGTGGAATGAATATAATGAAAGTCAAAAAAATCATAAATAATATGACCAGTTTGTGTTTCATAAGACCTGTTATCCTATAGAATTTTTATGAAGTTTTACAGACTGACCAGATTATAGTGCACCTTATTGATGGGTCAATAAATTAATGTATGTGTCCGGCCTGGGGAGAAACGGAAGGCTCTATCTTTACTTTGTTTAATTTGTCTTCCTTCTGGGCATCGGAGAGTTTGTCCCAGGTAACTGGGCATCCCGCACAGCAAAAAGCCACTTTTTGGCCCTTGAATTCACGAATCAGATCTTCACCAATTTTATCAGGATTTATGGGTGATCCCATAATGGGGCATTTATTATTGGCAAAAACCGGCTTTACAAGATGTCCCAATGCCTCATGTGCGATGACAATATTTGATCTGGCCATATTGAGTTCCTCAATGGCTACGGATTTTTCACCTGATTCAATGGCCTTCAGAGCTTTGTCAATGGCCTTTAGCGCCATGGGTAGATGCTCAGCATGAATCTGGTTAAGGGTGAGAGTGTTTGTGTCGCCGGGAAGTTTGGGAAGTTGTTTTTCGTTACCTGCATTTGTTTGGGCCAACAGGATACCTGCAGTAATCACTATGGTTAAACCTGCAATATTAACATATGTGATAATTTTTCTTTTGCTCATATTTAAAATCCTCAATACCAATGATTAAAATGTTATTTTTTACAACTAAATCCTATCATAACAGTATGATATAACGTCATAAGATTATAGCGCTAAATCAATATTTGTCAATATGTTAAATTCGAATAATGAAGTAGTAGTACTGCCGGCTAATGAAAAGCTGGAACATATTGTAACTCGTTTATTCAGAGCCGCCTGGGACGGTAATGCACACGCATTTAGTGGATGGATAATTCCTATTTGTCCTGATGGATTAAAGCATATAATGGGCTGTCAGCGTGGGGGAGACGGGTCCTCTGATGCATTGGATTGGTTGAGGTTTTGGGCCATGGTATTGAAGGCGCGGGCGAGATCGCCAATTTCGTCATGGGTATCGATATCGATACAGTGTTTATAGTCGCCGCTGCCAATTCTGTGTGCGCCTGTGATCAGGATATGAATTGGACTTATGATTATATTGGCAATTAGGAATACCATGAATATCCCGGCCAGTCCCAGTATGATACTCAGAATTATATTTCGGTAGAGAATAGCATCACTTTCCTGCTGGAGGGCATCCAGTGAAAAACCGACCCGGACGCCGCCGATTTTTTCAGGACCGAGGGTAACCGGTTCGGCGATGTCGAGAACGTTGTTATCGTACTGGATGATCTGGCCGGTAGCGGCAATGGCATTTTTGCTGACCGGGCCGTCTATAATCTGGTCGCGGAACCGGTTGGTGTTCGTGCCGTCGGTCAGCATATACCCGTTTTCATCAAAGACATAGGCATAAAGGACATCCTTCTGTCGCTTGATATCCGCCAGGAGCAGGCGTAACTGGCCGATATCCAGATTGGAGAGGGGATTGGTAGCGCCGGCTTTCAGGAGTGAACTTACGGTGGCGGCTTTGTCCAGTAACTTTTCTTCGGTTATTTCTCTTTGTCGGGTCACATTGGAGATAGTCACCGTGATCCCGCTGATAATAACAAACAGGCTCTTGAAGGTCACCAGTTTGGCAGGTAAGGAGAATCGGAATTTAATTTTTTTGGGATTTGGCATTATTTTTTCTGTTCCGAGATTATTTTTTTAAATCATTCCTGATAAAATTTACGAGTTCCCGGATCGGTTGAAAGTGTTGTTCGATTTCTTCAGGGGAATTATCGAATTTTTTGGTCCGCTCAAAATGTCTCAAGACACTTTCGCCGATATTATCCTTGTCCATATTGATAAGGATATCTCCTATGTCCATGACCAGACGGGGCGGCAGATCAGGGCGGTGGCAAAGCACCTGTCGGGGGACGTGGATGGTTTCGGCGAGTATGAGAAGTTCATCCAGACGATTTTTGGCCAGTTTTTCAAAATCCGCTTTGTTGATGGCGCCTGCGGATACGTGTTCTTTGAGTACTCAGATCATGGTAGTCTCGTCGTCGTATGAAAAGACATATCCCACCTCATCGGGATACACCATATCTGTGGTTTTTTTCTTGGGGCTGAGGGTCAAGCCGGACTTCATCAAGGTTGCTTTGGGCAGGAAGTAGCTGGATGCTACCGTCAAAAGTCAATTTT
>JAFGHE010000016.1 GCA_016930295.1 Sedimentisphaerales bacterium | reverse complement strand
GCTGGTGCGGTGGCGGCCGTGGTGGCCGCGGCCCGAAGTCAGGGAGCGGAAAAAGGATACCTCCTGGGCCATACCACCAGTGCGGAAGTGATGGAAAAAAAGATGCATCGCAGCGCCAGTGACAGTGTGGGGTATGCGGCGATCGTGTTTTAAATTAACGTTCTATCAGGAATGACAACGATAAAGAGCACGGCCGATACGGTCGTTGTGCAACAATAATATATTTTTAGTGGTACTGTTACAGCAGGAGTATGGATATGAAAAAAGTCTTTTTAATAATGGTTTTGACGGTGGTTATCGCCAATATCGGGTGTGGCCCGTCTGCCAGTCTTACTGTGGAACGGAATAATGCAGGAATAGTCGATAACAAAGATATTCAAAAGAAGGTCGAGTCTTTGCAGCAGCAATTGAATACCTTAAATGAGCGGACCGCTACCCTGCAGCAGGATGTTAATACACTTCAGGCGGATTTGAAAAAGGCATTTAATCAAATAAGATCCATACGCCAGGCTCAGGCCGGCACAACCCCGAAAAAGCCGGCGGCGGAAGCGGATATGACGGTCTATGATCTTTCTGTCGGCTCGTCTGCAGTGAAGGGGCCGGCGGATGCCCCGGTTACGATTGTGGAGTTTGTTGATTTGCAGTGTCCCTATTGTGTTAAGGAATATCCCAAGATCAAACGGATCCTGGCCCGATACCCCGATACGGTAAAATATGTATTTAAGCATTTTCCCCTGGCTTTTCATAAAAAGGCCAAGCCGGCACATGTTGCCGCGGAATATGTTCTGCGGGAAGGGGGTATGGATAAATTCTGGCAGTTCCACGACCAGATCATGGCTGAACCCCGCAAGTTAGATCCATCGGATCTGCGAGCGTATGTCCAAAACCTGGAATTGGATATGGCCGGATATGATAAGCTTATGGCTCAGGAGGAAGATTATGACCCGATGCTCAAGGCAGATATTGATCTGGCCAAAAAATGCAAGGTTCGCGGCACACCTACCGTATTCATTAACGGCCTGAAACTCAGCGATCGAAGTATCAAAGGGTATGAGACCAGAATCGATCAGATACTCAAAGACAAAAAATAGCAGGCCCGGGTAAGCTGGTTAAAATTAAGTATGTCACATTGTGATTAAATACTTTATGCCTGATTTAGGCATTATTCCTGAGCGAAACACCATTTGGTTCGCTGATAGGATACCAGGAAATCCTGCTTGGTGGCCACGACTGCGGTTTGATCCTTTTCCCGGCCGTCGAGGAAACAGACAAAATCCAGTTGCTGGCGGGGTTGATCATATTCGAGGGCAAAGGCATAGTCATAGACCGTGGTCCAGGCATCGCGCAGCATGGTTTCCTCATCGGCGGTAAGCACGCGGCCAGACGCCGGGTCAAACATTTCTTTATGCGTTGCCAGATAGTTGATATTATTATCGAGCCCCTCGTCGAATTCACGGTAGCCGGCCAGGTCTTCCTCGAAGGCCAGATTAAATTCGGAGGATGACAATGTGGTCAGGGGGCTGGGCTGCCGGGCCCAATACACGCCACCACGAATCAGGGCCACCACAATTAATACTACGATGCAGAAGACGACTCTGCGGCGCAGGCGCCGGCCTCTGGCTGTGTGTTTGATGGCTGAGCCGGCGACAAATTTTCCTCCCATAATAGAGGCCACCGAAAGAAGCAGGAGGAATAAAATGCTTTCCACCAGTGTTTCTGAATTAAAAACTACGATTTTAAATGCAAAAATCCACTTTTGTCAGTAGCATCTGAAATATCAAATCACAGTTTTGAAATTATCTGGTTATGGCTCAACAGCCTGAGTATGTTTATTGTAAGGGTATTCAGGGTCAAGGCAAGCGGTGAATATGAGAGGAGTCAGCGCAAAAAATCGCCGCTTCCAAGATTAGAAGCGGGCAATTTATTGAAATTATAAGAATGAGAAGGAAAAGTATCAGGCGTGAGCAGGAGACATACGGCGTAATTGTTCCAGTTGTACTCCCATGTTGATTTTTTCCAGGCCGCGCTGCAGATTGTTTTTGCTGGTTTTGTCTTCCAGGCCGTGCAGGCCATAGCGATAACGGCCCTTGGTCAGTTCCCGGATACTCTGGACGGAGCCGGATCCGCAATATTCCTGGCCATCATAGGATAAGGTGGTTTCGACAATATTGCCGAGTTCATATTTTTTGGTGGAGATGAGTGAATAGCCGGTAACACTCACGTCCACGAGCGGGCAGTTCGTTTCTTCACCGAAGATGGCGCCCAGCCCGGCGACCAGGGTCGATACTCGATAGGCCTGCCTTCGTTCCGCGGAGACCGGTTTGCCCATAACCTTAAAATCCACGATTGGCTGAGGATCATCCTTGAGGATGCTGTCCACCTTGATGGACTGCTGCATAAACTCATTGCGCATCTCATAATAAATAAACATTTCCTGGCCTTCCTGGATATCCAGCTTATCTTCGTTGGTATCCTTGAATTCTGAATTACAGAATTCCGCCGTAAAATTGTCGCCGATATTTCCGATAATCTCTGCCGGGAAAAGCACGCGATCTTCCGAATTGACCGGAAGCCCAAAAAATATTCTTTGTTCTAGGCCCAACATTTTTTATTTCCTTTCACTATTAAGTTCCATGTTTCCTACAAAAGCTCTATTTAATCATCGGTGTTTTTACATGACAATAAAAGGATATTTATTCCAACAAGTCAAATTTTTATGTAAATAACACGGTTTATTCAGTATTTTCCCTGTTTCTCTTAACATTATAGGAACCACCTAATTTATCCGGACACAGGCCTCATATGCATACAGAGGGTTGGCAATATAGTGGGAGTACATTATTTAAATTCATTTTGGATGATTTCTTTTGATTGGCAATACAACGATACTGTTACCATTTTCCATAGAATGCAGGGTGTTTTCACTTTTTTCCTTTTTGTGTTTTACTCTATTTAGTTTTACCAGAGCCTGAGGTGTGATGGGGGCACACATTGTTTTTTTGCGATAGTACGGACGCCAGCGTCAAAAGTTTTCCGGGCGACCACAGAGGGTCGCCCCTACGATGCTCGGTTAAAGGTTGGAGGTTAAGTGGCGGGGTTTGGGGCGGAGCCCCGAATTAGAACATGTGAGTCCCGAAGTGTCGGGGCTTCGTTTTACTGGGTGGGAGAATAAAAAATAGGAACACGATGAATCGTGAACTCTTAGCGCCACAGGGAAGATATTATGATTAGTGAGATTCGTGTCATAGGTGGCAAATTAAAATAATTCTTTCGCCCCGTTGGGGCTTGGAATGGTTTTGGGGATTTACACCTCCGGCTAAGTACTGGCGTCCTTTCCGGGCTAATAAGGTTAGAAGATTATTTTACCCATCGCTTATCTGCCTTCGGCAGACAAACGCTGCCACCAATTTTAAATCTTGTTATTCCTGTATATCTTATCAAAAAATCTTTTCGGCTTTGCGCCTTGGCGTGAGAAAATTTATGAGTGCCATTAGAAGCTGTAGCGTAAGGAAGTGTAGATATTGGTGTTGCGGTGGAATTGGCTGAAGAAGGTGTGGGGGTAGTCACCGAAGAAGATGTTGGCGCCGGCTTCGAGGGTGATGTTGTCGGATAGTTTGTAGTTGGCGTTGGGTCGCAGGTAGGCGTCCTTGTCGCCGGGTGAATAATAGGTGAAGATTCCGAGGCGGAGGTTCTGGTTGAGGAGCAGTTGGGTGAGTCTCAGGGTGATGACGTGGCGATTTCTGTCCTTGAGGGGCATCTGGATGGGCAGGTTGTCTTTGAGGTTGTCCCAGTCCATGGTGTGTTCCAGGTAATATTGCACGCCGGCGGTGAAGTCTTTGGCGAGTTCGCGTGTATAACCTGCCATGAACCGGATTTCGGAATTTCTGATAAAGGGATTATTGCCGCTTTCGTTTTCGCGTGACTGATAATATCCCACTTCGACATTTCCGATGCCCTTACCGACATTGCCGCGCAGGCTGGCGCCATAGACGTTGAGGTCCGGGAACTGGACCTCGGCGCAGTCGTCTGAGCCGGCGGGGCTTTTCCAGTATCCCTTATAGCCGTACAGGGCCATTTCGTAGTTATCGATATTACGATAGAGGCGCCAGGCGAATTCGGAATCCTTAAACCAGCGGTTGGGTCTGTCGGAGTTCATATAGTTTTCCTGGCCGCAAAATCCACCCACCATGGGACAGTAGAACGATATGCGTTCGCCGGAGATATATCGGTCCGGATCGAACTGGGGGGTATAGACCACATCCAGATTGACCCAGTCTGAAAACAGGCTGACCTTGGCGGCGTCGGACGGTGCTTTGAGGTATTCCACATCCCGGCCGATGAAGAAGGACTGCCAGTCCTTGGGGAACATATCGTTAATAAAGAGCAGGTCGCCGGTACCCCAGGTGAGTATCTGGCGTCCGACCTTTATGTCCATGAAGTCCAGCGGGCTGAAGGCGACGTTGCCTTCGCGCAGGTCGAAGTCACCCTCTTCCAGGACCAGGTCGCCAATGGCATCACCTTTGAATCTCAGTTCATAGATATCCACCAGTGCGCCGAGGTCGAGTTGAAAGCGGGTTTCCATGATGGACATGTCTTTCTGGTAAGGATCGTTAAGTACGCGATAGCCGCCCCGGACTTCCCAGAAGCCGTGCCAGCCAAAGAACTCCATCAGCAGTTCCGGGGACTCCTGCTCAACCGGTTCCGGTTCGCTTTCCGGGGAGACACCCAGTAAGGTGTTGATGTCATCCAGTAACGGGTCGCGGTCCGTCTCATCCTGGGCATTAATTGGATATATAAGTAAACCTAACAGTGCCAGGCCAACCAGGCCAACCACACATTGTCGTGTCATCGCATAGCCTCCCGAGGTGGACGGCGAAGGTAACGTTCGGTGAAAATATCATCAAGTTTTATATCGTATTCAACATTACTGAATTCCATGACGGTCGTGCTGTTTTTGGCAAGGTCTGTGACCTGCGATTTTACGACCGTGGGGTAGTTCTGGATGGTTTCAATGGTGAGCGCCTCGATTTTACGGTACATCTTGTTGTTGGAATCGTAATATTCCATTTTTACCGGCATATAGTTGTCGCGATTGATCCAGACATTATAGTAACTGAATTCCACATTCTTTTTATCTTTGGGCACATTTTTGATTACGTAGTGTTTGTCGGTGGTTTCGATGATTTCGTGGGTATCTTCCTGCAGGCTCCGGCCGGAGACATCCTCATACAGGAAATCCGAGCCGACAAAGCTGGTTCGTTTATCGCCGGCGGAGATACGCTTGACATTATCGATACTGGGCATATACAGCCAGCGGTCGTCGTCTTTGTCGATATCGGTATGTTTGTGTACCATGAAGACCATTTTGCGTACATCGGCGGGTTTTAAGAAATAGACATAGAAAAACTGGTCGCCGCCGTCTTGCTTATCTTTGCGAAGGATATTGAATTCCCGTATGCGGACAGTATTGTTTTTGTCAGTGATGGTCATTTTGACCCGGCTCTTGCCGTCCTGACCCTGGTAATAGGCCATGAAGTTAGCCTTATTCACGATGGTCGAAACATCGGGCGTCTCTGTTTTTTCAGGTGTTTTATCCTGATTGGCGGTTTCGTTATCGGCCCAGACCATTACTGAACATAACAACACCCATACTGCAATCCTGCTAAAGCTCATTTTACACATCCTTTCATTTGCTACTATCGTAAAATTTTCTTTGTGAATCCAAAAACTATTTATATAAAATCTTATTGAAACAACTGTTACAGATTCTTACAGGCTTTGCGTCTTGACATTATCCCGCATATCAGTGCTGATAAGGGGATAATCACGATACTGATCCAGGTCAGTTTGCTCCAGCCGATCTTGAAATACTGATGGGCGTTAATAGCAATAAGCAAAACGGAGGAGATGGAGATGACCAGGCAGAAAGCGCAATTACAGGATACGCCGTGAAGCTGTTTGGCCGGTTTAAAGAGTACTTTTTCAGCGAGGCGTAATATCGCCGGCAGGACCAGAAGAGTGATGGTGCCGGACACGGTCATGATGGCACAGAGCAGGATCCCCACGGTTTTATACGGAACCAGGGGCGCCGCCAGCAGGGGCAGGAATCCAATCGCGATAACCAGCACATTACGGCTGATGGCGTGGGCCGGCTCGCCGAACATTTCCGGCACGGACGCCTGCCAGGAGCCTTTCTGTCGATAGGTATCCCGGGCGCGTTCGAGAAAATGGATGGCGAAATCAACTGCCAGGCCCAGGGTGAGTGAACTGAGCACAGCTACCGGCATATCATAATCCTTGCCTACCAGGCCGATCATGCCATATATCAGGACAATCGTGATAGTAAGCGGAATCATGCAGATGATACCCCATAAGGGCGAACGGAAGAGGATGGACATCATGATGAAGACTACCAGGAAACTGCCCATAAAGGATTGCAGCATACCGGAGACCATTTTGTCCTGCCATACGGTGTTGATATAGGTCAGTCCGGCCCAGTTATGAGCCAGGGGGGCCGGTGGGGGATTATCCCGGAAAAACTGTTCCACGGCGGCGATGACCTTATTCATATCCATATTATCTCCGCTGGTCAGCTGGCACCAGATATTGGCGTGCATGTAATCGGAGCTGACCAGATGCCAGAGGTCATCGGGATTGTGACTGCTCTGGAACTGGAGCAGGGACTGGGCCACGGCAGCGGAGGTGTCCGGGATTCTGTAGTTTTCGGGCCGGCCGTCGATAAGTTCCTGATAGACTTTTTTGACGACATCGCTGACGGAGTTTGTTTTTCCCACCAGGGTGCGTCCATTGACCTTTATCCCGGCCAGGTAATCCTGGAGCCGTTCCAGATACCTGAGGACCTCGGGCTGCTTGAATAGTTTAAGATTTTCTTTTTCCAGGTCGAAAAAGTCGGCCAGTTCATACCATATGTCATACATGGTGTCATGGTCGGGCAGGGACTCCATTTTATCGTTGGCGAACCGGCTCATGTCATCCAGCAGGGTATCTTTATCATTGGTGGTCGGTGCATTTTGCGTGAGTATGGTTTTGGCTTCGTTAAAAGCGGAATCCACTTGAGGAAATTCGTTTTTTAATTCATCTGATTTCTTCTTTAGTCGCTGGGTGAGTGCCTGCAGGTATTCAGAAGAGACTCCCTTTTCTTTGACGGTGTCCAGGACCAGGTAGGCCATATAGGTGCCGCCGAAATGGCGGTTGAGTTCGGTATCGGCCATTCTGATGGGATGGGATTTTGAGAACCACTTGACGGGGTTGTCATTGATCCGGATGCGGCTGATACCGTAGCCGGCCACGGCTGTCAGGATAACCATAATCGTTATGATTAACTTGGCGCTGCTGTAGGTGAACCGGCCGCTGCTGTGTAGCAGTCGGGTGAGCAGGGTTTGTTTATGTTCGGCGGAGGCGGCCGTGCCGAAGTTTGCCAGGTTTTTTTCACTGATGAACATGACATAGGCGGGGACGAACAGTACGGTCCATACCCAGGCCATGAGAATACCAATGGCCACGAAGATGCCGAAGACCTGTACCGGCGGTATGGGTGTCAGGGCCAGGGATATGAATCCCGCCGCCGAGGTGAGAGAGGTATAGAGCATGGGGGTAAACAGGTTGTCCATTACCTCCCTGATGGTTTCCCGGCGGCCCTTTTGGGGGGTATAAAGGCCGAAAAATTCTGACAAGATATGTACTGAATCCACGACGGCGATGGGCATTAGAAATATCGGGATCATGGAACTCATGATATGGACCGGGTAGCCCAGGCCGATGAGAAGCCCCATAGTGGAGATGACCGACACCATGGCCACGATCAGGGGCGAAATAATCAGGACCAATTTTCGGAAGAAAAACAGCATGAGCAGGAAGATAACCAGCATGGCCAGGGGAGCTGACACAGCCATTTGAATGAACATTTCCACGCCAAAGGTATCTTCGGCCACGGGCAGGCCGGTAATGTAGAATTCCTCATCGCCCGGCATGGTGGCAATCTCTTTTTTCAGTTCTGTATAGACCTTATAGCTCATGTCCTTGCTGGTGAGGGGTAAGTAGAGGCACAGGGCCTTGCCGTCTTCACTGATGAGTGTTCCCTTGAGCAGGGGGTTGGATAGCGCCTTGTCTCTTATCGAGAGAGCTTCTTCGGGGGTCGCGGGAGGGCGGCTCATGAGCCATTCAAAGCGGATTTCTCCGGGAGCGCCCTGTTCGATGTTATCGACCGTGGAGGGGGCAAGGATGTCCACCTCGACAACGCCGGAGAGTTTGTCGGGGTGGTTTTTGTCCGGCCATTGCAGGGTTCGGGAAAATTCGGTCAGGTTATATATTTTGGCGAGCGAGTCCACATTGAAAACCCCGTCCGGATGCTTATTGTTGACGATTCCCAGCACCACAATATCGCTGAGATTGAACTGTTTTTTGGTATGATGATGGAAGAGCTTTACCGGTTCTTCGGGAGAGAGCATATTTTCCGGGTCTGTGTCCACTTTAATCAAAGGGATAAAAGCGGCCAGTCCCAGCGTTATGATGACCATAACAATGGTTACGGTTTTATAATGATTCAGGGAATAGTTTGCGATCATTTGCTTGATATTCATCACAATATACCTTTCGATCAGTAGTGATTATCATGCCCGGTAGTTATAATAAGAGAAACCCATTTGAACAACATGAAAAGAAAAAATTTATTGCTAATTTTTCAGGAGCCCTTCCAGGATTTTGGCATCATCGCGGGCCACATTTCCGCCCATGATTTTAGCGACTTTTCCGCCGAACATTTTACCCATAAGAGCGGTATTCATTTTCGAGAGGTACACTTTGCCGTCATCCCCTTCCCAAACGGAAAAGGTACAGGGCATAATGCAGGAGAGGTGCCGATCGCTTTCGAGCACGCAACGGGCGCATTCGGGTTTACAGAGGCTGATCTGTTTGACCGGTGGATTGAAGTCCACGCCGTGTGCGGCTAATGATTGATTCATTTCTTTTATGCCGCTGATTACCCAGCCATTGGCCACGATGGATTTTTCCAGAGCGGCGATGGTTTCGTCGACACCCTGATTGCATTCTTTGGTAACAATCATCATGCGGGGCATCAATATATAGACAGCCACCCCACACATAACGATTCCCACGAGCATGCCGAATAAGAAGAAAGGCAGGGGCGATTTTTTACGCGGTTCGGATGAGATTTGATTGTCATTCATATTTAATCTCCCTGGTCACAATGGTCATATATACAATGTAATAATCTGATCACGTCTGGATTGTTTACGCGATAGTATACCCGGACGCCGTCCCGCCGGCAGGAGAGTACGCCTTTATCGCGCATCATATTCAGCTGCTGACTGGTGATAGCGTTTTTGGCGCCCAGGGCTGAAACAATATCGCCCACGCATTTTTCTCCGTCTTTTAATATATCGACGAT
>JAFGHE010000149.1 GCA_016930295.1 Sedimentisphaerales bacterium | reverse complement strand
TCGCGACCCCCTAGGGGGTCAAGGCAAGGAATTGAAACCAGATGAAGAGACCTACAGAAAAAAGTGCGAAACATTCTTGACACTACCAAAAAAACACAAAAGGCACATAAGTGCCCTTGGCACGCTTTCTTTTTCATTTTAATAATATATCCTGTTGATCCTGTTATCCTGCTTTAAAAAATCCTTTTGACCGGCCCAGTAAAAAAGTGTAGATTGGAGGTCATGGTTTACTTATAAGCAGAAAGGAAGTGGGTTTTATCAGCCAGGGATGGGATTATATTTTAGACAGGATTACCCCGATGTATCGGGACTCAAAGCAGCAGAATTAACAGGATTTATAGGTGAGAAAATTAGACGTTTATTCGTGTTACAACTCAGGATTTTATTTGTACAATGTGTAGGTGACCCCCTTACTTCTCCTTGTCCCTGCGCAGGTAACTTTTAGAGAATAGCTTAAAAAGACTTTTGACGGTGGCATCCATATAAACTCACCGGACCCCTAGAGGAGCTAATTATGAATATAGAAAGATATTTACGAGCGATAGCAGGTTTTTTTATCCTTTTAAGTGTTTTACTTGCACATTATCATTCATCCTATTGGCTGTTTTTTACCGGCTTTGTGGGGTTGAATCTGTTGCAATCAGCCTTTACTAACTGGTGCCCGATGATGACTATTCTCAAAAAACTTGGTGTTGAAAGTTAATTCCGAAATTGAAAGCAAAAAGTGATATCTAATAGAAGAAGAAATGATATCGAGAAAGGGACAGACACTTTTTGTCGTCACGTAAAAATGTGGTCCAGGAGGTCTTCCTCCATTATTTTACCCCCTCCCCCTTCGGGTACTCCCCCTGAAACAGGGGGAGAGTTTCTGGTTTTATCCTGCTCTGTATCAGAATAAAAGAGTATCTCTGAATCATCCCAGGTGGAAGGTGGACGTTTTTAAGGTTTCGCGCATCCGGTTAACAGGACTTTTTCAACAGCCCACGGTTGACATGTTTTTAAAAGAAAGGACTTTTAAGATGATGGAACGATGTTTGATTACACGAGGGATTATTTATTTGGTCATGGCTGTTTTAACTTTTTCCTATGCCGTGGCGCCGGCAGGGGAGGTGGTCCCGCTGTGGGAGGATAAAATCCCGGGAGCTTTGGGATCTAAGGAAAAGGATGTGCCGGTTTTGATGCTGTATATTCCGGCTCCGGATAAGGCGACGGGCGCGGCGGTGGTAGTCTGTCCGGGAGGCGGATACGGCCATCTGGCAATGGACCATGAAGGGGAGCAGATCGGCCAATGGCTGGAAAGCATCGGCGTGGCGGCTTTTGTGCTGCGGTATCGGCTGCCTGCAAACGGGTATCGACACCCGATTCCGCTGCTTGACGCTCAACGCGCGATTCGCACGGTTCGTTTTAATGCGGCAAAATGGAATATCCAGCCGGATAAAATCGGCATCATGGGTTTTTCCGCAGGCGGTCACCTGGCTTCATCGGCGGGGACCCATTTCAATAATCCGGTTGTTTTAGAGGGTACCCAGAGCGATGGTATCGATGGGGTGAGTTGCCGCCCGGACTTTATGATTTTGATTTATCCGGTGATTTCGATGCAGCCGGAGATTACCCACGGGGGTTCCCGAGATAACCTGTTAGGGAAAGATCCATCGGCTGAATTGGTGGATTTGATGTCGAATGAAAAGCAGGTAACCAAGCAGACTCCGCCGACGTTTCTGGTTCATGCCAGTGATGACAAAGCAGTACTGCCGGAAAACAGTATTCGTTTTTATCAGGCACTGCTGAAAGCCGGTGTGCCGGCAGAGATGCATATGTATCTTAAGGGCGGTCATGGTTTTGGAACGCGTGCGAGTGCGGGTAGAGCATCCCAATGGCCGATGCCGGCTGAGGGCTGGATGCGGCAAATGAAGTTTTTACCCACTGACTGATGGATAGTAAATAATATCGAGAAAGGGACGGCAACTTTTTGCCGGTTATATTCAGATGCTCCCGTCAAAAGTAGATAGTTCCAATTTAAAGCATTGTTTTTAACTTAAAATCAACGCTTCGCAATACTTTTGACGCTGGCGTCTGTTCAATGCCAGGCTACCATTCAGGAAAGGCAGCGAAAATTATGAAAATTCATAAAAAATACAGGTTGGCACAGATCGTGGTTCTTTTAGGAATTATTATGGCTCAATTTTCATGTGGTCAGCGTCCGTCGGAAACAAAGGCGGATAAAGAGCCTGTTACGCGCAAGTGGGTGGATATTAATTATGCAGGCGATACGCTGACGGGTCATCTGCTGGATATTTATCTGCCCAGCCAGGGGGAGGGGCCCTATCCTGTGATTGTTACCGTTGCCGGCAGCGCCTGGTTCAGCAATAATTCCAAGCACTGGGCTTATGGACTGGGAGAGCCGTTATTAAAAGAGGGGTTTGCCATTGTGCCGGCTAATCATCGCTCCAGCCGGGAGGCCGTTTTCCCGGCACAGATTAATGATATTAAGGGAGTCGTGCGGTTTTTGCACGCCAACGCCGCAAAATATGACCTGGACACCACATTTATTGGGATAACGGGCAATTCGTCCGGCGGTCATCTGGCCGCCATGATGGGAACAAGCGGAGGGGTTAAAAACTACACGGTGGGAAAAAAGACGCTGGATATTGAAGGGAATGTGGGAGGTAACTCCAAAGAGAGCAGCCGGGTCGATGCGGTTGTTGACTGGTATGGGCCCACTACATTCCTGCAAATGAATTCCTGTGGAAGCAGCATGGAGCATAATGCTCCGGATTCACCCGAATCGGTTCTAATCGGCGGGCCTGTTCAGGAAAACAGGGACCTTTGTGCCCTGGCTGATCCCATCACCTACATCGACGAAAAAGATCCGCCTTTTCTCATCATCCATGGTGATGCAGATCCGTTGGTTCCTCATTGTCAAAGCGTATTGCTGCTTGAAGCGCTCACCAGGAAGGGAGTAGCCGGCGAAATGATCACGGTGCCTGGGGGCGGTCACGGCGAGGGAGTCTGGGTGGATAAATATATAGAGAAAATGGTAACATTCTTTACGGAAGCGAAGAATGACAGTAGCTTCAAGATTAAAAAAAGGTGATAAATTGTAATGTAGTTCAAGCATCCTGCCTGAGATTTTTTAATTACAACCTGGAAGGTTGTGCACTATTACTACGAGCTGGAAGCTCGAGCTACATTTATTATTCGACGATCAGGGTTTTTCCGGTCATTTCTTTTGGTTGGTCGAGGCCCATTATTTGCAGGGCGGTGGGGATGACGTCGGCGAGGCGGCCGTTCTGGCGGAGGGTGCAGTTTTGGTATTTTTTATCGAACACGATGAAGGGGACGGGGAAGGTGGTGTGGGCAGTGTGGGGGCCGTGGGTGGTTACATCGTACATGAGTTCGAGGTTGCCGTGGTCGGCGGTGATGATGGCTGAGCCGCCGAGTTGTTCGATCTTGTCCAGGAGTTTTCCCACGCAGGTATCCACAGTTTCGGCGGCCTTGATGGCCGCTGCCATGACGCCGGTATGGCCGACCATATCGGGGTTGGCAAAGTTGATGACCATCACATCATAACTATCCGAATCCAGGCGCTCCAGGACCTTGTCCGTCACTTCATAGGCCGACATCTCGGGTTTTAAATCGTAGGTGCGCACTTTGGGCGAGGGTACAATCTGGCGGTCCTCATGCGGATACGGCGGCTCGGTGTAATCATTGAAGAAAAACGTCACGTGCGCATATTTTTCCGTTTCCGCGCAGCGAAACTGCTTCAGGCCCAGTTGCGACCAGTATTCGCCCACAATATTTTTCATCTTGGGCGGTTTGGGAAACGCTACGTGTGCGGGAATAGTCTTATCGTATTCGGTCAGACAAATATAATAAACGTCCGGCTGGGGGCCCCGGTCGAATCCGGTGAAATTATCGTCCACAAACGCGCGGGTAATCTCGCGGGGTCGGTCGCCCCGGAAATTAAAGAATATGACTGCGTCGCCATCTTCGATCAGGGCCAGCGGCTGACCATCGCCCGGGCCGTCGGTAAGCAATACCGGCTCCACAAACTCGTCGGTTACCTCATTATCATAGCTTTCCTGCATGGCCTGTATCGCGTTGGTGGCCTTCCTGCCCTTGCCGTACCGCAGACACTGATAGGCGCGTTCCACGCGCTCCCAGCGCTGGTCGCGGTCCATGCCGTAGAAACGGCCCATGATGGTAGCGATCTTACCTACGCCCATTTCCGCCATTTTGGCTTGCACCCGTCGGATAAAATCGATGCCGCTGTTGGGCGGCGTATCGCGCCCGTCGGTCAGGGCATGCAGAAACATCCGGTCAAAATTATTTTGACGGGCCAACTCGAGCAGTCCAAATAAATGCTCCAGCAGTGAATGTACGCCTGCGTCACTGACCAGGCCGATCAGATGGACCTTGCCATTGGTTTTCTTGCAATGTTCAATGGCGTTGAGCAATTCCTTATTTTTAAAGAAGTTCCCCTCCCGAATCTCCTTGGTTAACCGCATGGATTCCTGATACACGATCCGACCGGCGCCCATATTCTGGTGGCCGACCTCGCTATTACCCATGGTCCCTTTTGGCAGGCCCACGTCTTCCCCGCTTGTTCCGATCAGACAATGGGCATATTCTTTTTTGATAAGGTCATCCGTCGGCGTATTCGCCAGACGGGTCGCATCATACTGCTGGCTCGTGGGATCGGTATTATACCCCCATCCGTCACGTATTATCAAAACAAACGGGCGTACCCGGCACTTAACTGATGATTTCTCATTCTCAGGCATAATTATGTCCCTTCGTCATCCTTTATGTAAGCTATTTATATTAATGTCTTTACAAAACTTAGAGCCTTTAGTGATTGCTATTATCCCACTGACAATTCACAACCCACAACTGACAACTGATTTTACACGTTATTATAGTCAAGATATCTCGATTTTTCCGAGGCGCTGAAATAATCCAACGTCAATTTGTCGAGTTATCGGTCTTTGGCTCAGCTATCTTCTTGGTCACACGGCTCAAGTGGTGTATCATATATAGAAAGGCCCAGTTTGGGTACCATTTTTTATTCAGCCGGGCCAGACGCCGGCGTCAAAAGTATTGCGAACGGTTATTTCTGAATTAAAACCCGTGGTTTTAATTGTTAATATTCACTTTTGACGGTCGCATCGGACTAATGAGTTATAGCAAGGGAGCTGAGGAAAGTGCCATACGACCGAAACGAGATTGGTATTCTATTTATAAATACGCTGATTGGGCGTATGAGAGGCTCCCGGCAATTCCGTTTTTTCTGTATTATCCCGTTTCTGTTGGCCGTCACAATCCTGTTGAGCGTTAAGATAAATAGTTCCCCGGCGTTTACGTTTGCCCGGGACGACCAGGTTTTATCTCTGGAGGAACTATTAAAGCAGGCCGACGCCGCCATGGCCGGTAGTGCCTGGGAGAACGCTCAGGACTACTTCCAAAAGGCCCTGATTCAGGCGGATGACTCATCAAAAGACTACATCCAGGATCGCCTGCAATGGTGTAACGCCAACACCTCCCTGGAAAAACGTTACGAAGACGAGACCCTGGCCCGATACATCCGCCAGACCGGTCCTGAAGAGGCTCTTGATCTACTGACCCTGGTCCTGGAACACATTCGCAATAATTTCTATGAAGCCGAAAATTTGGATACCAAACAGTTGCTCCAGGACTCGCTGTTGCAGCTTCAGGCCGCCACGGAAAATCCCGCCATTTACGGCCAGTTTCAAATCAAACCACAGGACCTGGCCCTGTTAACGCGGGAGATAATATCATTGCGTCACAACCTTGATGCCAGAGGGGCCCTGGATTTTGAATCCCTGCCGGTGATGCTTGATCAATTATGCCGGCAGAGTTCTCAAGCGGGACTGGGTTTCTCCTGGCCGGTGCTGGAGTTGGCATGGTCTTTTACGGACAACCTCGATCAATATTCGTATATTCTTACGCCCCAGCAATACGAGATATTCTCCGACCGGCTCAGCGGCTTTTATGTGGGGACCGGCCTGGACCTGATTTTTCCCGGCGACTATCCGGTCGTCTTTGATGTTGTACCTGACGGACCTGCCCAGACAGCCGGCGTGCAACCGGGCGATATACTCATTAAAATCGATAATACCGACGGGCGTGGTCTGTCCCCCGCCCAAGTCAGCAAACTCCTGCTCGGCTCGCCCAATACCAAAGTCACTATAATCGTCAAACGAGATACCCAGGAACTGACCCTGATTGTTAAACGCCAGCTTGTGGAATCGCCCAGCGTCAGGTATGTACGCATGCTCGACGAACAAATCGGATTTCTACGTGTGGCCAGCTTCGATCACGACACGGCCATGGAGATGCGCCGGGCTATTGACAAATTGAAGAAGCGGGGCGCCCGGTCCCTGATTATTGACCTGCGCTGCAACGGCGGGGGGGTCATGGACTCGGCTATTGACGCGGTCCGGTTATTTATTGACAGCGGTACCATTGTGACTGTCAGTTCAAGCCATGAAACCACCAGGTACTCAGCCGGTGGTGATTACTTCCATCCTTATGACATGCCCCTGGTTATTTGTGTGGACAAAAAAACCGCCAGTGCTGCCGAAATCTTCACGGCCGCGCTGCAGGACCACCATCGTGGGGTGGTCGTGGGCCGGAAAACACTCGGCAAAGCCGTGATTCAGACGATTTTCAGCCTGAAACCCCACTTGTCCGCAATCTGCATCACTACCAGTCGCTATCTGCCCCCTGACAATAATGACTTCCACAGGATAGGGCTCGATCCGGACATCACCATTGAATCGAATACCACCGACTCGTCTATCCCTGACTCTGTCAAATACTATCTCGACCCTCATAATCCCACCCTCACCGAAGCCGTCAACCAGCTTAAACAACCCATACAACTCTGATTGGATGCTATTAAAAATGCATTCACTCGACCGAACTTATTTGATAATCCCTTCCGGCCGGGTGGTGCTTTCGCCTGTGGGCTGGGTGCGCAGGATCATGATCTTCTGCCATATTTTGCGTGCTATGCCGGTAGTCAGGCTTTCCAGATCGTTGACGGCGTTGTTGGCCACCGGATCGTCAAAATGCTGCACGTAGAGAAATCCCACCTTACTGATGAGCGCGAGTATTTCGGAACAGTAGTCCAGATAGCGGCCCAGTTCATAGCTATTAAGTGAATGCTTGGGTGAATGCTGCGTCAGGGTAGAGACCTTAAGCAGCCGGTCCGGGTCCTTGGTCAGTTGGTGGGCATCCACGATATGGGCCATGCAGCGCAGCCGGTTGACCGCCTTGATGACGCGCTTGCGCTTCTGTCGGGTCTCGTAGGTGACCAGAAAAATAATCCCCGCCCCGATCACCACTACCTCATTCAGGGCCGCCTCGGTCATGGAGACAAATTCCGCCAGGGTCCACTGGGGGGTATCCAGCTTTAACTGCCTTACGGAGTAAACCAAGACAAACAATACTAATCCAATAATCAATACCACTAGGAACCGCATGGCATAATTGGTTTTATTGATCCACGCGATAATCCCCTCGCTGCCTCTGGCCAGATTATGCAACTGATTGCACGTCTGAGACAGCCCCGAATTCGGAAACCGGTCATTGATCCGCCGATACAGCGTCTCAATGGTCCGGATGATCTCTTTATCCTTCAATTCAATCTGGTCCATTGTAGATATCCTCACTCATCGTGCATTCCTTATTTGTCCTAATATCCTGAAGGGCTTGCAGGCCATGAAAACCAATCAAAGTAAAATATTAAAAATTAAAAGGTAAAATTACAAATAAAAAATAAAAAATAAGAAGGCACAGAGTGGCAAAGACATTGGCACAGAGTTTAAGAGGGCTATCACTTTTTAAATTTTGATATGTGGTTTTGATATTTAATTTTTAATATTCTATTTTCTATGTGCCTTTGTGCCCGTGTGCCTCTATGCCTTCTTCAAGTGGGGATCAGGGCGGGCGTATGGGCCCGCCCCGATCTGTTCAACCCCCACAACTTAAGGGAAGCGTTTTGGAGTGTAAGGGGAGTGTGCTCTCTCTACTCCACTCCCAACCATCGCTGGATCATTCCGGTCTGTGTCCGTACACTCTGAATGTCAGAGTGGGTCACTCCAAATGGAAACATGCGCAGGGTGATTAAATCGCTTAAATTAATGTCCAACCAAATTCCTGGCGCCTGGATCCATAGTTTCTCTCCTACTTTGTTCTACCTTTGCCGCTGTTATGTTGTTCTAATTTTTTTATAAAAAATTTAGTCAAACGGTTAGCACGGCCGACACGGCCGTGGCACATTTTCTTCTCTATCTAAACAGCCATCAACCTTGAACGTACCACTTACAACTTTCTCCTTTGTGCCTTTATCGCTGTGTGCCTTTGGATTAATTTAATGCGTTCTGGAGTGATTTATCCAGCCGGTGCATGTCCTGTCGGCGCAGGTGGTCCAGGATTTTCTGTCGGGCCCGGCAGCACACCAGTCGGGCGCTGAGTTCGCTGCAGCCGAGTTGCCGGCTGATCCGGCTGTAGGGCATATTTTCGCGCCAGCGCATGTTCAGTATCCGGCGGGTTTTTTCCTTGAGCCGGGAGATCGACTCTTCCACCATGTCGGTCAGTTCTCCCATGACCATGCGCCGGTCCGCCGGGCGCGAGGTATCTTTTAAAACCTCTTCCAACTGGCAGTCTTCCAGGGTCGAAAAACGAACAGCCCGCCTGCGTTTCATTTTCCGGTAATGGTTGATACTGATATTGGTCGCGATCCGATAGGCCCAGGCCCAGAATCGCCCGGCGTCCTTCAGACGCGGCAATGACTTTACGATCTGCATCATTGTCTCCTGGAGCAGGTCACTGACCAACTGTTTATCCAGCGTACGAGCGGAGATATACTCCCGCAGGCGCGGCTGGACCCGCTGCACTAACCTGTCCAGACTCTGCCGGTCACCCTGCTGCGCCTGGGCGACCAGCGCCTCCAATTCCCTGTTTTTTTCATATTCTTTCATGTTTAAACCCTTTCCCTTTTCGCATTTTTCTCCTCATATCGCCGCCCACTCCGGGGGCGATTCTGGTTGTTGACGTATCTTTTCGTAGCTGTTATAATTAACCTGTACCATATATCCCGTATGTCTATTACATATAACATAACCCGAGGTGAGGCCCGGACCAACATAATTAGAAGACTTTCTTTATGGCCCCCTCCAGAAGGGAAAGGTGATTTTTTATGCAGGAAGAGCATCTTTTCATCCAGGACATTCTCAAAAAACACAATCTCTCCGTGAGCCAACTGGCGCTGAAGGCCGGTATGGCCGACTCCACGGTGTATGAGTACACCGGCGGGCGGCGCAAGAATCCGCCCCTGGCCATCTGGCGCGCCTTGTATGAACTGACCAGAGACGTAACTGTCATCAACCTGCTGGCCGGCGATGCTGAAAGCTTCATCGTGCCCCTGCCCACACCCATCCATAACGGCGACACCGGAGAAACACTCAAAAAACTCATCGAAAAACGCAAAATGGATATCGAATGCGAGACTGCCATCCTGGATATCCTGGCCGACGGTAAAATCGACAAGGACGATCTCAAGGCTATCGAACATTACCGAGACGCCCACCCCGAAGCACTCAAACTCGCCATCCAGATATACCACGCCATCATCGACGCCTATGAAAAAGCGATTAAACAAAAAAAATGATTTTGAACCATTCACGTACATGTTGGCTTTGTTATCTGCTTTCTGTCTTACTGTTATTATCTCTAACGGTCCCGTTACAGGCAGACGGCAAATACTATCCGGAAAAAGTCTATAAAACACCACCCCGGATCCCGCATCAGCGTGCGATTATTGTGTATAAGGACGGGATCGAAAAATTAATCATTGAATCAGAACTTTCCGGGCCCGGTCAGGAATTCGGCTGGATCATCCCCCTGCCGGCCAAACCGCTGACCTTCGAAAAATCCACCCCCGGCCTGATCAAAACCCTGGAGTTGAAACTCCAACCGGAAATTGTGCATGATAGCAGGAAATCACTACCTTCCATTATAAGCATGGTTGTATTTTTCACCATCGTATTCTTAATATTTATGTATAACAAACCTAAAAATCTTATGGCCAAAGTCTTATGTATACTAATCATAGCCATTCTTTCGTCTGTTGGCTTGCCTGTCATGATGGGGGGGCTGAGTAGCGCCTATGAGATGATCGCCGTTCACCAGATGCAGGAGGTGGGTAGTTATCAACTGGCTGTACTGGAAGCTCGTGATGCTGACGGCCTGGATACCTGGCTTCGGGAAAACAGCTATGCCGGATTGGATATAAGCGATAAGCAGGTTATTGAAGATTACATCAAAGAAAACTGGTACTTTGTGGCTGCCCGGCTCAAGCGGGAGGGCGAAGGTCTGAGCCGGCCGCATCCCCTGGCCATGACGTTTCCCACTCAGCAGGTGATATATCCGCTGCGTCTGACCGGGACCGTCGGCTCTGATGTATATCTTGACTTATTTGTCATCTGCGATAAAAAAGCCCAGTGTGAAAGACTAATCCTGGAATGTAGCGATACCTTCCAATTGCGTCATAAAAAATCTTATTATGGCAATAGTATTACCAGTGAGCTGCCATGGTATCAGGGAATTGTTCATAATATTGACATTGGACATCCGCAAGCAATTGATCTGATGTGGGACGGCTGCTTTATCAGCCGTTTATCAGGAACCTTAACCCCCCAACTCATGCAAACAGACTTGGTGCTGTCTTTGGTAAAAGGGGATGCTCAGCGAAAATGCTACTACAGCCAACAAGGAGCCATCCTGACCGCTATTTCCTTTTGTTCATTTATATGGTGCATAAGCCTGATCATACTCCTGTTTGTCGCCTATTTCCGTTATAAAACCCAGGAAAAACAAAAAGCCATGCTCGATAAAGCCGGCAAACAATTATTAGTAATATTATTATTGATTGTTATCCCGATTTATCTGGCTTTGCCAAAAGTTAAAGTCCAGACTCACCGTCTGAGTAAGCACATACACTTTGTAACCTGGAGAATGAATTTAGACTATTTAAAAGAGACATTCCAGGAAAATCAGCAGTTAAAACAAATTCAGGATAAAGATATAATGGCACAAAAAGTCCTGGAAATTATTAATGAGGTTTCGGATTCTCATCTGGACTATGATATCAAAGAAGAAGACTCCCCTTTCAACTTTACCGTGGAAAAAGATGAAACAGGCCTGTTTATTCGGTTCTATGACGAGGGCGGTTTCCCCATAGATATCAGCCTGAATCCCGACAGCCAGGAATGATTTCCTTTTCGGGTGTTTGAGTCTATAATCCTGTAAATATTGATTTTGGATGCCACAAGGCAGAGAGAGATCGCATGGATACCTTATTATTGTCTCGAATACAATTTGCGGTGACGATCGGGTTTCATTTTTTATTTCCGCCGATTAGTATTGGTTTGGCGTGGCTGCTGGTGGGGATCGAATGGCGCGGGTGGCAGGCCTCGGATGAAGTGTATCAGCGTCTGGGTCGGTTTTTCGCCCGGCTTTTGGGCCTGACATTTGTGATGGGCGTGGTAACCGGGATTGTGATGGAGTTTCAGTTTGGCACGAACTGGGCCCAATACAGCAAGTTTGTGGGCGATATTTTCGGGGCGCCGCTGGCGGCGGAGGTGGTGTTTGCGTTTTTCCTGGAGTCAGGATTTCTGGGCCTGTATTTGTTTGGGGGCGAGAAGGTCGGCCCGCGTTTGCGCTGGTTTGCCTGCCTGATGGTGGCAGTGGGCGCGACGATCTCGGCGTTCTGGATCATAGTGGCCGGCTCGTGGATGCAGACGCCGGCGGGATATATCATTAATAAAGAACTGGGACGTGCGGAACTGGCCAGTTTTATGGAGGCGGTGTTCAATCCGTCCATGGGGTATCGTTTTTTTCATACCATGACGGCGTGCTTGGTAAGCGGCGCGTTTTTTATGGCCGGGATCGGTGCGGCCCTGGTACGAAAGGACAACCAGAACACCGTCGGCCGGGAAGCGCTTAAAATTGCCTTGATGGTCGGATTTGTGTTTTCGATTCTGGTAGCGTTTCCTTCTGGACATGAGCACGCGATTCAGGTAGCGCGTGATCAGCCCGAAAAGTTCGCGGCCCAGGAAGGATTACTCCAGACCCAGACCAAAGCGCCGCTGGTGGCGTTTGGTCTGATGAAGCCGGGGACCACGGAATATATCGTGAAATTTGACGTGCCGGTGCCGGGCTTGCTGAGCCTGATAGCATACGGCGATACCAAAGCCGAAGTGAAAGGTCTGGACGCGTTTGAAGAGGATGAGCTGCCGCCGGTCTGGCTGACGTTTATGTCGTTTCATACCATGGTTATGCTGGGAGGCTTGTTTATCATGCTGACCGGCCTGGGAGTATGGAAGCTCTGGCGGGGGACCTTGTGGCAGAGCCGATGGTATTTAACGCTGTTGATGATAGCCGTTCCGCTGCCGCTGATTGCCATGCAACTGGGCTGGGTCGCCGCCGAGGTGGGGCGCCAGCCGTGGATTGTGTATAAGCTGATGCGTACGAGCGAAGCGTTTTCCACCACGGTGCCGGCGGGGCAGGTGCTGTTTTCGCTGATACTGTTTAGTGTGATCTATGCCCTGTTGCTGGGCCTATATATATATTTGTTGGTCAGGATGGTGAAGAGTAGTTCAAGCATCCTGCTTGAGACCAAATAAAACTCGTGTATATTACTCCGCAAGGATTACAGCCTTGTGATATTTTAATGAGGATATGTGTGTGAGATAAATACAAATGATACTCAATATAATCTGGTTTGTGTTGCTATTTGTGTTATTGAGCGGGTATGTGATCCTGGACGGATTTGACCTGGGGGTGGGGATTATACATTTATTTTCGCGGACCCGGCAGGAGCGGGAAGTTAATGTACATGCAATCGGTCCGTTCTGGGATGGTAACGAGGTGTGGCTGCTGACCGCGGGCGGGAGTCTCTTTGCGGCGTTTCCGCCGGTCTATGCCACGGTGTTCAGCAGTTTTTATCTGGCGTTTATGCTGCTATTGGTGGCGTTGATAGCGCGCGCGGTCGGGCTGGAGTTTCGACATAAGGTGTCATCCCCGCGCTGGGAGCGTTTCTGGGACTGGGTGTTCGGAGTTGGCTCTCTGGTGCCGGCCCTGCTTTATGGGGTGGCGCTGGGTAATATCCTGCGCGGACTGCCGTTGAATGAGGATAAAGTGTTTACCGGATCGTTTTTCGGATTGCTTAATCCCTATGCGCTATTGACAGGCGGGCTGTCTCTGGCGGTGATTATCCTGCACGGGGCCGCCTGGCTGCAGGTCAAGACCGTAGGCGAGATTCAACAACGCATGAAGAAATGGGTCAGCGGGGCATGGGTGACAATCGTTATCTTATTTATAATTGTGACCATAGCGACATTTTTTGTGAGTCCGTTTATTTTGGAAGGGATATTAGCCAAACCGTTATACTGGGTGGCGTTGGTGCTGGTATTGGCGGGTCTGATTTTTATCCCGGTGGCCAACCAGGCCGGTCGGGGCGGGCTTGTCTTTCTGGCTTCCTGTATGATGATTGCGGGCATGCTTTCCCTGGCGGCGTTCAGCCTGTTTCCGCGCCTGGTGCCGGCGCTGGGGAACCTGAACTATAGCCTGACAATATTCAATGGCTCGTCCACCCAAAAAACTCTGTGGGTGATGCTGGTGATCGCCCTGATTGGTATGCCGGTAGTGATCGGCTATACCGCGTTTATCTATTATATCTTCCGGGGAAAAGTAACGGCAGGAGAGGAATACTGAATACATACGGTTTTTGGGAAAGTAGTATGAATCTTTCAGAGTACCCGGCGCCTGATGGGTATTCCGTCAAAGCGCTGAGAGTTCAAGCTTTAGCTTGTCTTATACAGTTAGAACTTTTTATCTTCTACTTTTTTGTGCCTTCCAGCCAGTTTGACGCCAGGACCGCCAGATCTTCGATATCTATAATATCGTTTCCGGCGATATTAGCCGCCGGTGCAATTTGTAACCAGTAGCCGGCCAGCAGATTAAAGTCCTGAAGATTTACGATTCCTTCGCGGGTAAGATCACTGGTACTCGTATCATAATCCAGATCACCGATCGAAAGGCTCATCGTCATAGACTGATCGGCCTGCTGGCCCGCAATCGAGTAATACATAAGCTCCCACGAAAGATGACCCGGCTCAATCAACTGAGATCGATCTATCACCAGCCTGAATGTATCATCACTGACACTTGTTTGTCCTGCCCCAATGAGGGCAAATCCGAGAGAATTATCCGTTACGCTGATAACACTCTCGGTAGCATCGACCAGTTGCGCCTGAACATCGGTCACATCGTAATCATTCTGATTTTGCACCTGCAGGGCCAATTCATACTCATAAAGGACTCTGCCCACCCGGGTTTTATTGACAATACCATAGCCGGCAAAGACCAGCCCGTCCCGGCTGCGGGCGGCGTCGGAGGTATTCCCGTAGGCGCCCAGATTTATCCTGCCGCCATTTGGCCAGGGTTCATTTTCCCATTCATTACCCGGGTCTCCTGCGTCAATAGCGGGCGAATCCGGGAGCAGATGAAAATCACTTCCGGCGGGATTTACCCATAAGGGATCCGTATCCATATTGTTATCTTCGACAATTCCGCCGGGAAAGCAGCTATAGTGGGGCAGAGTACAATTTACTATCTGAGTTTCGCTATTATCCCGGATAATACAATTGGTGATAGTTCCGTCACAGCTATGCAGGCCTCCCCCGTTCTGGGCCGGATCGGCATGACCGGCAGTATTTTGGGCGACCGTGCAGTTGACAATATCTCCGTCACAATTGAGTATACCTCCGCCGGAATCAGCGGCTGTATTTTCGATAATCAGGCAGTTTTCAATCCGACCATGACAGCCGGAGAGCCCGCCGCCACCGGTGATGGCGGTATTATCTGAGATTACACAGCGTTCTATCCGGCCATCGCAATGCTGCAATCCTCCGCCATAAAGTGCGTTATGATTATTGGATACCTGACATTGACTGATCAGGCCATCGACATTATGGATGCCTCCGCCACCCACGGAGGAACTGTTGTTTGTTATGATACACTGACGGATGCCGGCCCCGGTACCGTTACCGGCAATTCCCCCGCCATAGCGGGTATTGCCGCCGGCGGTAATGGTAAAACCGGCCAACTCGCAGGTGGAGTTTTCGGTACCAGAAAATGTTATGACCGATCGGGAGCCATCACCCTGGATGACGGTATTGGCAACCACCTCTGAATCATCAGGATCGATGGAGGTAATACGAAGATTCTTACCATATAAATGGATATTTTCATAATAGGTTCGGGGTTTAATTATTATGGTATCACCCTCTCCGGTAATATCGATAGCGTCCTGAATTAAGGGCACATCATCCGGAACCGTTACGGTAACAGGACCGGGCAGACGCAGCGGATCTGCATAAATAGTAGAACCCCATGCGTCTCTGGCCTTGATGGTCCAGAACAGGGACCCTTCGGGGAATTCCGAAATTTCTGCGGCAGGCGGCAGTGCCGTGTCACTTAAAACATAATCCAGGTGCTCCGGATCAGGGCCCACGAGCAACTGATAGCCCACGGCGTTCATACTTGGCTGACAGGTTAAAAGTACCGGCTCACCCGGCGGGCTATCACTGCCGGGTTTTATCAGCCGGACAGGCTCAGGGAACCGGCCCGGGTAAAGGCTTTCATTATAAAAATTATATTTAGACGAGGTATAGGACCAGTTAAAAAAGTATATTATTTCAGCAGAGGGGGCCATTTCAAGAGTTTTACCCGGCCCCACGGCCGACCAGAAGGCGCCGCCCGCGACTCCATTATTGAAGTTATTTAAAAAATTACTCGCAATGGAATCCCTATAGTAAGTATAGGGGCTCTCATGCGAATTGCCGGGTATGTAATAATAGGTTGTGGCATTTAAAACGCCGGGTATCCGGTTATCACACATGGCCGGGTAGTTATCCACAAAACATCGTTCCCCGTCAATTTTTAAACTTAAGTAATCGTTCACAGAACTGAGATAGTCCCGGCAACAGCCATCCGTAAAGGAGACCTGATTTATCATATAACGCTTATCCGCATACGTTCGGTTTATATGCCGGGCGGCATCAATCGCCGGCTGCCCTCCCGTGCTGAACCCTACTGTTTGTATCTGTTGTTTGTAGCGGGGAGCAACTTTTGACAAGTAGGCAATAATCATATCACCGCATTGGAAATAGGTTAATTGTCCGGGAGAGACGGGGTATCCGTCATATACATAATAGTAGAAACTAATCACATTGGCCACGTTATGCCAGGCGGGTCTATCCCAGGGATTGGTACCGGGTCCGCCAACCATACAATCTCCTCCGCCAAAGAAGATAACGGTGGGTTTGAAAGGATCAAAATCACCGCTTTCAAACCTCATGACACTTTCATTGAATTCCGGCACAATTTTTACTTCCACGATATCAGGAAGACTTAAATACTCTCCATCGCTTACCACCAGTTCAAATTCACACGATTGAATCTCTTGGGTCTGGATAAAACCACCGATGGTCGGGTCATGGGAATCCGCTGCCGTTATATTCAGGGGCGGCCCGGAAACCTGGCGCCACTGATAGGACAGGGCGCCTGAATTATCCGGATCATACGACCTTCCTCCATAAAGTTTCAGAGGGTCAACGCCGGCGTATCGGGACAATCCGGCATCGGCCACCGGAAGGTGGTTGCTCCCCAGTACGATATGGACCCGATCGGGAAAACTTTCTAAATCCCCGTCATCCACCACCAGTTCAAACACATAGGCCCCATATTCATGGGGTACAAATGTTGTTATAGCGGCATTGGGATCGGATAACTCTACCTCGGGCCCCTGTACCTGAGTCCAGCGATAATACAACATCTCTGCCAAAGGGTCATAGGAGCCGCTGCCATCCAGGGTAATTAATCCGGGCAAATCCGTTGTGGTTTGGTCATCGCCGGCATCGGCTACGGGCCGCAAGTTGCCGGCGTACTCAACCGCACCCATGTCCACCAGAGGCCCGATAAGACGATCGTCACCATAAAAATCCTTCTCGTCCGGCGCCGGTATAAAGGCCGGGTCACCACTATTGATACAGGGAGAATCAGGCTGTAAATGGAAATTCAGCGATTCTTCATCCTCAAACAGGGGATTATCGGATATATTTCCATGTAAGCCGGTTTGGTCAGGGATATCGACAAAATTACCCCCTATATTTCCCCAGACGTTATTATACGCTATATTATTATTGGGTAGTTCACTATCAATCATTCCGATACCTCCCCCGCTTGCCGCCCTGATAATTATATTATCGAATACATCGGGTTCATTATCAACTAACACATTTCCTGCATGGTTGGACGTGATGGTGTTATTGGTTAATCGGATTTCTCCCGATAAATATACACCCCCTCCCAACTCACTCATATTGCTATAGATCAAATTGTTTTTAATTTGGGCTTCACCCCCCCCAAAAAATAATATCCCCCCAGCGATTACAGCCTGATTGGCCATGATACGATTTCGCTCGATGACGGTATCGAATGCATAGCCAAATATCCCCCCACCATAACTATATATCCCCTGTTCCCAATTCATTGACATGACGTTATCCCTTATCACATTATTTTTTATGGTTGGTGATGCCCAGCAATAAATCCCTCCCCCCCAATAATAGCTGTAGTCCCCCATATTTTCGTAGGTGCCTTTCCCACCGATAATAGTAAATCCGGTCAGCACGGCGGCGGGGCTTTCCCCGTTGGCAAAAGTGACTACGCTTCCCGTCCCACCTCCATTAATAATCGTATGGCCCACCACGTCATCATCTTCCGGATCGATACCGGTAACCGTAATATCTTTTCCGGAAAAATCTATGTGCTCATTATAGGTAGCCGGTGAAACCGTTACGATATTACCTTCCAGGGCATAATCTATCGCCTTCTGGATCGTCGGATACACCTGGGGCACATGACGTTGATTGGCCTGATCCACATACATCCTGACAGGAACAAACAGAGGATTGTTTAAGGCACAGGGATCACAAACCCTAAGCGAACATTCGTAGCACCCCATGGTTAAGCCCGTGGCATCCACTTGCAGGCTAACGTAATCAACTTCATCGGCTGCTTCACCTGTGGGGGAAGATATTATTTCCAGCCAGGGGCAGGACTGGCTGACCTCCCATTGGATAATGCCCGGTCCGCTGTTTCGAATGGCAAGGTCCCGGATAGTCATCAGCGGACTGTTTTCCAGGGCATTAAAAACGATGGGCCGCGGCCCGACGGCCAGACATGGCATATCGCTATGATATTCATACGCACCCATATCCACCAGGGGTCGCGGTGGATTATCCAGTTGTCCCGTATTCGGTGTATTAGGATCCTCATGAAATCGCGGACTCCCCTCCAGGTCAGCGGTCATATCCAGAGAAAGCGCATTATTATTACCGGCATCAATACATTCTGATCCGGCCGTAAGATGAAAATCCTCCCCTAAAGCAAAATGAGGATCACTGCTGATACATCCGGTCCCACCTCCACCATCTTCTATACAACAATAAACAGGCAGAGAACAATTGCTCAATTGCGAAATATTATTTTCCCAGATAATACAATTGATGATAAGTCCGTCACAGGCATACAATCCGCCCCCGTTCTGGGCCGGATCGGTATGACCGGCGTTATTTAGGGCCACCGTGCAGTTGATAATATCTCCGTCGCAATTGAATAGTGCGCCGCCGGAGCCGCCGGCGATATTTTTGCTAATCAGGCAGTTTTCAATTTGGCCGTGACAGCCGGCCAGGCCGCCGCCACCGAAGGCGGCCCTATTGCCTGAGATAACACAGCGGCTTATCCGGCCATCACAGCCCTGTAGTCCCCCGCCGTAAACGGCGTTATGATTATTTGATACCTGGCATTGACTAATCAAACCATCGACATTATGGATGCCGCCGCCAATCCATGAGGAACTGTTGTTTTTCACTATACAACGACTGATGGCGGCCTCTGTGCCGTTACCGGCAATTCCTCCGCCCTGGCTGCTATGGCCTCCTCCGGTAATAGTAAATCCATTTAGCCGGCAGGCCGAACCTTCGCTTCCGGAGAAAGTGACGACCGACCCTGTCTGGTTCCCCTGAATTACCGTGTTCATAATGGTATAATCATCGTCTGGATTAGTTGAAGTTAAAATTATATTTATTCCATGAAAACTTATATTTTCATGATAGTGGCCGGGCTCCACTATGATAGTATCCCCTTCTTCCGCCGCATCTATGCCTTCCTGAATGGTGAGGTACTCACCGGGTACCAGGCGATCCACTGCCAGAGCCTGAGTTCCCCACATCAAAATTACCAGAAAATAGGTTATCTGTCTCATTTTTATTAGTCCCCTTTTCTCAGATGACGAATTGATAATACCTCGCGCTAATTGGTTGGCAGAAATCCAGATAAATTAAAAAGCCCTCCAAGAGCCTCATTTATGTATGGTGTCTATTTATTTTGTAGTATATCCTGCTTCATGTCAAGAAAAAGATTATCATGCATAATATTTTATCCAACCGATACGGTTTTTTTAATTTTCGATTATTTGTGCAAATAATGAAACAGGAATGGTTGTGTTAAAATAGGCAAATTTCATTTTGATACCATATTGTGTATAAGCCGTTATGGTTCAATCAGATAGATATAGTCCGCATTAAATATTTATCTTTTTGTCCTTTTCATTATGATATTTTTCGTCTATATCTTTTCAGATGATAGCACGTTTGAAACAGCGTTGGCAGGGGCCGGGTGGGTGCAGGGATGTGCTGCGTCTATCGCTGCCGTTGATTCTGAGTATGAATTTATATACTATTCAGACGTTTGTGGACCGGGTATTTCTGATGAGTCATTCCACCGCGGAGATGGCCGCGGCATTTCCGGCCGGGCTGATGGGATTTGCGTTCGCCTGCCTGTTTACCGGCACGGTGGGCTATGTGAATACGTTTGTGGCCCAATATACCGGGGCCGGCCGTGACCAGCGTGTGGGGCCGGCCGTATGGCAGGGACTGTTTTTTGCGTCTGCGGCTTCGTTCGTGTTGGTGCTCATACGCTATACTGCGGAACCGATATTCAACTGGCTGGGGCATGACCCTGAGGTAAGAGCGCATGAGATCGTATATTTCCGGATTATATGTCTGGGCCGGATCCCCTTATTAATGGCCACGACGCTTTCATGTTTCTTTACCGGCCGGGGCAGGACATGGGTGGTTCTGGCCGTGGACATGGTCGCGGTCGCCGTCAATATCGTTCTGGATTACGGTATGATATACGGGCGTTTGGGATTTCCCGAATGGGGCATTTTCGGAGCCGGACTGGCCACCGGCATTGCCAATATCGCGGCCGCCCTGGTGTATCTGCTATTGTTTTTAAAGAAGGACCACCGCCGGCGCTACGCCACCACCGCCGGCGCGCGCTGGGACCGGGACCTCTTTGCCCGGCTGATGCGTTTCGGATTGCCTAACGGTGTCCATTTCATGATCGATGTATTGGCCTTTACCCTTTTTGTAGGATTCATGGGTCGCCTGGGAAAAACCGTCATGGCCGCCACCAATATCGCCTTTGACATCAATTGCATAGCCTATATCCCCATGATCGGTGTCGGTACGGGCGTAATCGTCATGGTCGGTCAGGCACTCGGTAAGGATAACCCGGACCTGGCTCAGCGCAGCATCTGGTCCGGCTTTATTTTATGCTATTTTTATAAAATCGTGCTCGCTATCGGATTCGTATTGATACCGGATGTATTTATGTATCCTTTTGCCCGAGCAGCCCAGGAATCCAATCCTGCGGAGTTTGTCGAGATCGCGGCCATGGTCAGACGGTTCCTTATCTTTGTAGCCATTTACAGCCTTTTTGAACCTGGCAACATCGTTTTTGCCGCCGGCCTGAAAGGGGCCGGCGATACCCGGTTTGTCATGATTATCTCCATGCTGCTGCATTGGCTGGTCATGACGATCCCCACCTACCTGGCCGTACGCTTTGGCTGGGGGCCGGGAGAAGGTCTCTACCTGGGCTGGATATTTATCACCGCCTTTGTCTGCATGCTGGCCGTTTCCTTTCTCCTGCGTCTCCTGCAGGGCAAATGGAAAAGCATGCGGGTCATAGAAGCCGTACCCCCGGCCGGACACTCCACCCTGCCCGAACTGCCTACTACCGAGATAGATAGTTTTTGATTTTAATCAAAGAGTCTGATCAAATCCGTCAGTTTGAATAAATTGATAGGTTGACTAAAAAAGGGCAGACATGGGTAGTGTCAAGAATCTTTCACACTTTTTTCTGATAAACATCAAACCTACACCAAATAACATAAGGCAGGATGGCTCAGGTA
>JAFGHE010000148.1 GCA_016930295.1 Sedimentisphaerales bacterium | reverse complement strand
GGCGATCAATTAAGCAAAATAAACGGCAAGATGGTCAATCTGGTCGGCGATATACATCTGACCGGTGGTTTAGGCCAACTGAACCTGAACAATATTCTGGATAACGTATCCGTCACTACGGACGAATCTGTCCAGGACCTGAAAGTAAAGGTGAATGAGATTGGTTCAAATGTGAATTTCGACCTGGCCGGCACCCTGGCCGGTTTCCAGGCCAATAGCTATACAGGTGGTTCCCTGGTGGCCGATAATATCAAAACCGTCAAGATTAAGACCGGTGATCTGGGCGCCGATATCATGGCAATGGCGGGTGATATCCAGAGTCTCAGCGCTGCCGGTGATATTACTGGCAGGATCATGGCGGACGGAATCAACGGTTCCGGCGGGATAGTCAAGAAAATCACATCTTCAGCCGGCAATTTCACCGGAGTGGCCCGCGCCAGCGACACCATAAATTCTATTCAGGCAATAAATCTGGATAATGCTATCTTAAGCGCCGGCAATACTATCAATAAAGCTGTTTTTAAGGGTGACATTGTGGATTCCTACATTCTGGCCGGGTATGACATTGGCACGGATTGTGCTTTAGGGCTGGTTGAACCGGGTGGAGCAGACCTGCCCGGCGGCGGCTCTATCGGCAGCGTCACGGCCAAAGGCACATTCCAGGCCAGCTACCTGTCAGCCGGCACCCTGCCGGAAACGCCGGAGACCCTGAACGCCTCATTAAGCGTTGGTTTACCCTATGCCAGCGATAGTATCTCCCAGATCAGTAAGGTTAAGTTTTCTAGTCTTATCAATACCAATAATGATATGGAATTTGGCATTTCCTCCGCCACCAGCATCGGCAAGGTCCAAATCGGCAAACTCAAACTATCCGACGGCTACACCGACGAAGATTTCACTATAGCGATTATTTAAGCATATCTTCCCGATATTTCTTGATTTATTAAATGGATATCCTTATTATACCCATATTATGTCAAGTATTTAAGTATAGAAACAGGAATTAAGAAAGGGTATGTGCTCAGTCAGATACTCTAATTTTCCGGAATACATTACTAACAAATAAGGAGAGAGATATGAATATATTTTTAACAGGTGGAACCGGATTTATTGGATCGTATGTGGCGGTGGAGCTTGTTGGGCAGGGGCATGATGTTACGATATTGGCTCGTAATCCCGATAAGGTACCTGCTTTGAAGAAAATAGACCGGATTGACATTGTGGGAGGGTGTATTACCGATCTGGATTTATTGGAAAAACTGGTTGCAGGTAAAGATGCTTGTATTCATATAGCGTTAAATTATACCAGGAAAACCGGGTGGGAGGTTTTACAGGATGATACTCTGCCCACCGTGTATCTTTCCGACATGGCCGCCAAAGCAAACGTAAAGCATTTTATCTATACATCCTCCACCGCGGCCAATGACAGCCTTTACATGGGCGGCGCCGATGATCAGGACGAGCCCATCAAGTGTGTGACCAAATTGACCAAGCAGCGGCCGGCCACATTTTATGGGGCCACCAAGGCAGCCAGTGAAAATTATCTGATGGCGCAGTCGTACCTCACGCCGATGCGCATCAACATCATCCGGCCGGGCTACACCTTTGGGAACCCGGTGGTCGAAGGCGGCAGTATTCAGGGTGATACCCGATTTCTCGATATAGTAAAGAATGCATTGGAGAACAAGCCCATCACGGTCATTAAAAATGACGGTACGCAATTCATCTGGGCCGGTGATCTGGCGAAGCTGTACGTGGCGGTCCTGAACAGCGATGTAAACCGGAAGACCTATTTTGGCCTGGCCCCCAAATTTATATCCTGGTATGCGGTGGCCCAGGAGGCCGTTAAACAAACCGGATCAAAGAGCCGGATAAACCTGGATGACAGAGGCTGGAGTGATGACGGACTTATGTGGGATGTGTCGGATATGAAAAACGATTTCGGTCTGGAATCTGATCCGTGGGACAAGATTGTTGAGCATGTGGCGTATTATATTGAATTACTGAAAGGCACATAGACATATAGGTTTTAAATCGGCGATGATTATTGTATATGATTTAAAAATGTTATCTGCCAGACATTTATGAGTATATGTTTTTCGGGATTTTCGGTTGAGAGAATTATGTGATAGACACCTGGTTTGGTAAAACGCATTGAACCGATATCGGTTTTTTGACTTTTATACCAGTTTTTTGTATTAGGTACATCGAAGAGGATTTCCTGGCCATCCGATTTTAATATATACCTTGCATGGTCTTCTACCGCAGCGAATTCACCCTGAATCTTATATATGCCGGCTTCAGGAATTCGAAGCAGCCAGTGAGCGCAGTCATAAGGATCATTCCAGTAACCGATATTCGTACGCTCGTTTTGTTCCTCTAATCTAAGCTGTGTGCCCTCCAGAACCGCTCGATTGGCATTCAATTTAATTCCATTGGCCCACTGATATGGCCCTGCCTCCAGAAGGAAGCCGGTAAGCTTGAACGCATATGCATATTGGCAGGGTCGCTGCGTCTTATCCAATTGCGGTGGGAGGATAGTCAGTGTTTTATCCGGATTGACTTTAAAATCAACTTTTTGCGGACTCCCAAGCAATTGGATTTGGGCATCCGGCAGTTCTTTTGCGACACAGACCGCCTGTAAATGCAATGGTCCATCGGGCCACCCCAGACAGATGGCATATACGGCTTTGCCGTCTTTGCTGCAGGTATAGCGAATATCTTTGGCACTATATTTCAGATTCAGGAATTTTTCGTGCTCGCTGAATCCCCCTTCCGGCTCTTTCGTAGGTCCTTCACCATAGGTAATCCAGGGCCGAGTGGAATAAATGGCTTCTCCGTTCTGATTCAGCCAGTCTCCCAGTTCCAGTAACACCTTGCGCTGATCTTCAGGGATGGTACCATCTGCCTTAGGCGAGATATTCAATAATACAATTCCATTTTTACTGACGGTATCGGCCAGTGCATGGATAACATCTCTGGCCGGTTTGATTTGAAGATTTTTAGTATAACACCAACTGCCGGTGCTGATGGTATCATCTGTCATCCAGACCTGTTTACTGGCACGGCTCATTCGGGATTTTTCATGATCCAGGACACTGAATTCCAGGGGCAGGTCATTCTGTTTGCGCACAATGACCACCTCTTGATTGCGCTTCTGTGCCTGATTCAGGTAGTAGGCGATATATTCAAATCGATCTGTTTCCGGGATTTCGTCCAGCCAACTGTCAAACCACATAATATCCGGCTGATAGCTGTCAATCACTTCAATCAACTTATTCTTCCACATTTTAACAAATTTCTCACGGGGCATATACCCATAGAGAATCGCCCGTTTTTCATCCTCCAGGAGAGTCGGGAAATCCTTTTTGACATATTCATAATGGCCTACCCATTTACCGGGAGCCGATTCCCAAAGGTTGTTGCGGGCATGATGGAACGTGGTAATAAAACGCATACCCTGTCTGCGAATTGCTTTGGCCAGCTCTCCGCTGATGTCCCGCCCGGGCCCCATATCCGCTGCGTTCCAGGGCGTCACCTGGCTGTCCCACATCGAAAAACCATCGTGGTGTTCCGCTACCGGGCCGGCAAATCGGGCGCCCGCTTTTTTAAATAACAAGGCCCATTCGTCCGCATTGAAATGTTCGGCCTTAAACAGGGGCACAAAATCAGGATAACCAAATTCTCTCGGATCTCCATATTCCTGAACATGGTGCTTATATTCCGGATTGTCTTTTATATACATATGCCGGGGGTACCATTCACTGCCAAAGGCCGGCACCGAATAGACTCCCCAGTGAAAATATATCCCTATTTTGGCATCCTGGAACCATTCCGGAGCTTCAGTATGCCTGGCGAGCGATTCCAATCGAGGTTCATAGGTGTCAGGATGAACCTTTAAAACACTGCAAGAGGCTAAAAAAATTAAACCTGCAGCCACTGTCATACCAAATAATACCGTGTTGATTTTCCGCGACGTCATATCAACTCCATATAAAATAATTTAATCGAAAAGGAATTTATTATTTCGGGCAGAGTGGGTAAAATAGATAAACATCCGGAAGTGGCTCTGCCTGAAGCCGGTCCAGCGAAAGCTGGTTTTATTTGATCTCTTCATCAAATACAACCGCCACTTTACCGCATGAGCCCTCGGCCATAAGTGCGTAGGCCTGATCGACTTTGTCCAGTGTAAATCGATGGCTAATCAATTTCTCCGGATGGATACTCCAGCGGACAATCCGCTCCACCAGTTCTTCCATGCGCCAGATGTTTGTCACCCACGAACCGTAAATGGTCTTCTGGTCGTGAATAATATCCGGTGACGGCTGAAAATCACATGTCCCGCCTTCACCCAGGAATACAATTTTTCCCCACTTACGAGTTGCCTTAATACAGGTCAGGCGGGCCTGGTTATGGGCCGAACAATCTACAGAGCGTTCCACACCCATACCGCCGGTTAGATCATGGACCTGTTTTACATTCTCCGGACCTGCTTTGATGACTACATCAAACAATCCAAGATCCCTGGCAATCCTGACTCGCTCGTCATTTATTTCAGTACCGATGATTTTGGATGCCCCCATCGCACGGCAGAGCATCGCTGTTGCCAGTCCAACCGGACCAAGCCCTGTCACCAGCACAGCATCATTACCGCAAATACCGATTTTTTCCAGACCTTCATAGACCGTCCCGAACCCGCAAGCCACCTGAGCTCCATCAGAATAGGATAATGAATCCGGCAAAGATACCAGGTCCTTTTCCTCGGCCAGCATGAATTCTGCCATACCGCCGTCCCGCTGCCAGCCATACGCGCGCCGGTATGTATCACTGGTACATGAAATCATATATCCCCGCCGGCAGTCATTACACAGGCCGCAACCGGAGATATGATATATGATTACCCGATCACCTTCTTTGAATCGACGGCAGCCGGGGCCGGTTTTGGCGATTTGGCCACAGGGTTCATGCCCGGCAATCATCCCCGGCTGATACCCTTCCGGCCCTTTACCCAGATGTTCATGATAGATACACCTGATGTCCGAGCCGCAAATCGTGGATGATTTCATCTTGATAAGTACTTCCCCATGACCCGGAGAAGGAATATCGAATTCATGCAACTCTGCCGTACTGTTTCCCGGAAGGATGGCGCCTTGCATTTTTCCCATAGTGTCTATCTCCATCTTACTTGAGGTTTATTATGCAGGAATCGTCCCATTCATATCCCACAAATCTTCCCAATTCTGGTTTTCTTTCCATAAAAAGACCTGCCCCTTAATCAGCCGGCAGTTCTTGTCGATTCCGGCGATCTCTGCCATCTCTTCTTGTGCCAAAGGCTTTCCTACGGCCGCCTTGAGGTTTTCCATGTAGTGATTTACTGAAAACGGAATCGGAATCTGACCTCGCTGGATAGCCCACTTAATACAAACCGCCGCCGGCGACAGATCATGTTTTTCAGCAATCGTTTTAATGATTGGATCTTCCGTATCAACGGAATCTTCCGGTGTCCGGTCCCGTTCCGGCCGGCCGGGTGAACCGAGGGGGGAATAACCAATCGGTTGTATGTCATGATCCATACAAAACTGAAACAATTCGGGTTGCTGGAAATGCGGATGCAGTTCCATTTCATTACAGGCCGGCTTGATATGCGCATCATGCAGAAGAAGTTCCAGCTTGGCAATGGTCATGTTAGAACTACCAATATGTTTGACCAGCCCCATCTCGACCAAATGTTCCATCTGCTCCCACGTTTTCATATAATCTTCATGAATATAGCACCTGGCGTCAGGACTACGGGAAGAGACATCACAATGAGGAGGATGGTAATTCGGAAACGGCCAGTGAACCAGATACAGATCCAGATAATCCAATCCCAGATCCTTGAGAGACTGCCGACATGATTTTATAACCTGACCATGCATGTCATTCCAAACCTTAGAAGTTACCCAAAGGTCTTCCCGTTTCACCAGCCCGTTTTGTATGACCTCGCATAATACCTGACCAATCTCTTTCTCATTTCCATATACGGATGCGCAGTCCAAATGTCGATATCCGCCGGCAATAGCTTTTTTGACGGCCCCGGCGACATCCCTTGAACAAACAGAATCTGAACCAAATGTACCCAGACCGATGACAGGGATTTTTGCCCCCGTATACAATTTTTTTACAGGGACTCTTTGGGGATCAATCCCATCCTTATTTATGGTAAAGGCACACATAAAAACTTCCTTTAATTATCATAATCTTCATACTATTTTAAATTTTGAGTCAGTAGCTGAATTCTGGCCGTCATTGATTGTAGAAAATCTTATAGCATAAGAAAACGCCATTTTGCGTAAATATTACTCCAATTTGCGCATTTTCTGTTGACCCTGTCTGCCTGCAATGGTATTATAGTAAACAACATAGACGCCAGCGTCAAAAGTATTTCGAGAGTTTGTTTCTGGATTAAAAACAACGGGTTTAATTGCCAATATCCACTTTTGACGGCAGCATCAACATATGTAAATCAAAGGAATTTCAGGGCATGGATAAAAACCGAAAAATTATACTCATGCTCGATAGCTCCAGGGCCGCTGATCGCGGGATTATTCGGGGTATCGTGGAATATTCCCATCTGCGTGGATATTGGTCGTTTTATCGATACAGCCCGCTATTCAGAACACCCCCTTTTACACAAAAGCAGTCGGTCAGTATTCTCCAACGCCTGCAGAAACTCGATGCAGACGGGATTATTGGATACATTCCCTCGGACAAAAAACTGGTCCATTCAATTATTCGTAAGGGATTTCCGGCTGTTTCCCTGCCCATTCGAGCGCCCATCGATGGATTGATTAATATTCAGCAGGATGAAAAAGTCGGCGCCATCGGTGCTGAGCATTTCCTGGAGCGGGGTTTTGAACATTTTGCCTTCTGCGGGACACATGACTTCTGGTCGATAATCCGCCGGCAGGGATTTTCCCGGCGCATTGAGCAGGCAGGTTTTTCGGTTCGCATGTACTCACTGTCCCGGGAACGTAAAAAAAGAGAGTTTGAATTGAATCGAATGGCCCGGTGGCTGGGCAAACTTCCCAAGCCGGTCGCAATCATGACCAGTAATGATGAGCGGAGCGCTGATCTTGTTGAGGCCTGTCATATCAACAACCTGAAAATACCCGAACAGGTTGCGATTCTGGGAGTTGACAATGATGAGATGATTTGCGGACTTTCCAGTCCGCCTTTATCCAGTATTAAGCTGAACTTTGAAAAAGTCGGGTATCAGGCCTGCAGAATTATTGATAAAATTATTTCCAACAGAAAGCTGACGCAGCAGGGAATCATTTTTCATCCGATGGGTATTGTTACACGCCAGTCCTCGGATATTCTGGCTATCACTGATCAACAGGTAGCATCTGCCGTTCGTTTCATTCGCGGCAACGCCCGGCGGAATATACATGTTCGGGATGTGGTTAACCATTCCACCCTGTCTATCCGGGCGCTTCAGCAGCGGTTCAAAAAATATTTGGGACGCGGAATCAATCAGGAAATCCGCCGGATTCGTATTCAGCAGTTTGCGGAAATGCTGCTCAAGACAAATCTTACGGTATATCAGATTGCCCACGACCTGCAAATCGAAGATATCAATCACATCTCACGAGTCTTTAAACAAGAAATGGGATATACCCCCATTGAATACCGAAAACGACAATTAACGGAAAGATAATATGCTGCCCATTTTAAGAAGATGGAAATGGAACTGGCAGAGGGGGGTTTAATATTGGACATTTGACAGTAATTTTGTTGTAATAGGGTGATATTTGACGAAAACCTGTATATAAAGGAACAATGATGAGTAAACTATTGGAACAACTTAAAGCCGGTAAGGTGCTGCTGGGTGATGGGGCGATGGGGACCCTTTTGCAGAAGCTGGGTCTGGCAGGGGGTCATTGTCCGGAAGAATGGAATATCTCTCATCGTCAGGAGGTGTTATCCATTATATCCGGGTATGTTACGGCCGGCAGTGATATAGTCGAGACGAACAGTTTTGGCGGGACCCGGTTCAAGCTCCAACATTACGAGATGGCGGATAAGGTGGGCCATTTTAATAGGGCGGCCGCAGAGATTGCCCGGGAAGCAGCCGGGCCGGGTGGTCTGGTAGCCGGATCAGTGGGGCCTACCGGACAAATGCTTGAACCACTGGGCACGGTATCTGAGCAGGAGTTGCTGGAGGCATATAAGGAACAGATCGCTGCCCTGGCCGACGGTGGTGCGGATGCGATATGTATTGAGACCATGAGTGCCATCGAGGAAGCCATACTGGCCCTGCAGGCGGCCAAAGAGGTTACGCAGTTGCCTGTCATTGTCACGTTTACGTTCGATAAGACCCGGAAAGGTGACTATCGAACCATGATGGGCGTGAGCCCTGCCCGGGTTGCCACAGAATTAACGGCGGCCGGAGCGGATGTTGTAGGCAGTAACTGCGGGAACGGGCCGGAAAATATGGTGGCCATCAGTAAGGAACTGCGTGACAATACAGATGGCTTTATTATGATACAGCCCAACGCCGGCGTGCCGGTGCTGGAAGATAGTAAGACTCTGTTTAAAGCTACACCGGATGAACTGGCTGAGTGCGTGGTTCATCTGGTGGACAATGGTGTTAATATCATTGGCGGATGTTGCGGCACCACGCCGGACCATATCGCCGCTATGCGCAAAAAGCTTGATGAATACAAGTAGAATAAGATTGTTTTTGAGACTATATAAAGATGCTACCGTCAAAAGTCAATTTTACCAATCTAAAACAGGCTTTATAAGTCAGTATCAAAGCTGACACATACTTTTGACGCTGGCGTCTATAAAGCGATTTTAAAAATGACTACATCAAATAAATTCTGTATTATGATTTTATTATATCTGTTGTCAGGTCTGCCCTCACTAGGCATGGCCCAGGACAGTATGGAACTGGAAAAGTCGGTGGTATTGATCCGCGGTGTGAGTCAGGATTATGACTATACTTTGCCCTGGAAACAGGAATCGATGCGTCAGGGTACGGGTACGGGTTTTATCATTGAGGGCCGGCGGATTCTGACCAATGCGCATAACGTCAGTAATAGCAAATATGTGGAAGTTAAAAAAGAAGGTTTGGCACGCAAATATCCGGCCCGGGTAGCCTATATCGGCCATGATTGCGATCTGGCCATTATCCAGCCGATGGATCCTGGATTTTATGACGGCACCGTCCCACTGGAGTTGGGAGGGATACCCAGGGTGAATACCACGGTATCCACCATTGGATTCCCGGTTGGCGGCGAGCATGTATCGATAACCGAAGGGGTAGTATCACGCGTGCAGATGGATGCATATAGCCATACCGGAGCGGACTCACATTTGGTGATCCAGACAGACGCGGCTATCAACCCCGGCAACAGCGGCGGGCCGGTAGTGCAGGGCGGCAAAGTGGTGGGTGTGGCATTTCAGGGCCTGCGACAGGCTGACAATATCGGATACATGATCCCAACCACGGTTATTCGGCATTTTTTGGCGGATATTGAAGATAGCACTTACGATGGATTTGGTTCGCTGGGTTTTCAATATTTTCCGGGCCTGCATAATAATAGTTACCAGGAGTATCTCAAGGTCCCGCCTGACGAAGAGGGCATTGTCATAGTGGACACGCTGCTGAATTCATCGGCGGAGGATATACTCCGGAGCGGAGATGTGATTACGGCCATTGATGCATATGATGTGGATAATGATGGTAAAGTCCGGATTGACGGCTTGCGTCTGCAAATGAGTGAAGTTATCGAGCGAAAGCTGATAGGCGATTACGTGGAGATAACCTTTTATCGTGACGGCGAGCGTCATATCGAGTCGGTCGAGATACGTCTGAACCGCGGGGTACTGGAGATTGCCCGTCAGTATGACGAGGCGCCGGATTACGTGGTATATGCCGGGCTGGTATTTGTGCCGGTTACCCGTAACTTTCTGGAGACCTGGGGCGGCGATTGGCCTGTCAGCATTCCTTTTTACCTGCGTTATCTGTTTCGCTATTCGGATGAGTTGAATACGGACCGGCCCAGGCAGGAATATGTGGTTATCAGTGAAGTACTGCCGGATGAGGTGAATGCCTATGCCGATGATTTTCTCAATCTCCCGGTGGCCGATATTAATGGAATTGACATCTGGAGTATCGCGGATGTGCCCCGAGGATTTGTCCGCCAACAGGAGGGGTATCATATTATACAATTTATGGGTGGGGACCGTCCTTTGATTATTGATGCGCAAAAGGCTGGGGAGCGACAGGATGATATTTTGACTCAATATGAAGTACCCGAATCCATTCGCATTAAACAGTGAGGAAGAGAATATAGCTAAACCCGGGTGTGTATGAATTTAGCGATAAACTAAGAATTATAGATATGAGACGGAATCCCATACAAAGCATCATAGTGCCATTAATAATGATTTGTATTTTATCTGTATCGATAAAAGGTCAGGATAAAGTTTCAGACATAAGTGATGCGCTTAAACGTTCTATGGTTTATATTGAGACTTCGAAGTATAGCTTTAGTCCGATTCAGCCGTGGCGGCGTATGGATCTGACAACCAACACCGGTTATGGCTGTGCGGTCGGTCCTTACCAGGTTGTGACCACATCCGAAAATACCGCGGATGCCGCTTATATCAATATCCGCAGATGGGGACAGAATGAGCTGATCCCGGCCCGGGTCAGGGTAGTGGACTATGAAAGTAATTTATGCCTGTTGGAACTGGACCGGAACGCGGCCGGGGAACCACTGGAAGGAAAAAAGTTCAGCACCGACTATGAAAAGGGTTCGGCCGTGGATTTCTTCTGGCTGACCGGCGATGGCAAGGTACAAAGTGGAAGAGGATATGTCGACAGGGCGGACTTGTTTAAAACACCGCTGTCCTTTACCCGTTTTCTTAATGTGGTTATTGGCAATATGTCGCAACGAGGCGGCCAGGGGCAGTTGTTTTGTTATCAGCAGATGCCGATCGGGATAAGTTGCTGGCATGATTCCGGTGATAATGAATCCGGGATGATACCTGCCGAGGTGATTAATAAGTTCCTGGCCGACGCCTCAGATGGCGATTACCAGGGATTTCCTCTTAGCGGTTTTTCGACAGTATCGTTACTGGATCCGACTCTGCGTGATTATTTGAAAATGCCTCCTGATCTGAAGAAGGGTGTGTATGTGAAAGATGTATATCATTTAGGCACGGGCCGCAGCAGCCTGGAGCCCAATGATGTGATTTTAGCCATTGAGCAGATAGAGTTGGATGCCTACGGCCGGTTTGATGACCCCCGGTTTGGTGAAATTTCTTATGAACAGATCATTTCCAGTCAGCAGGCGGGTGATAATATTACGTTTCATCTTTGGAGAGACGGAAAAGAAGTCCGTTTGGATATACCCGCAGAAAGCTTTAACGCTGAGGATATGCTGGTGCCGTACTATGAATTTGATAAGCAGAGCCAGTATGTGTTGGTGGGAGGATATGTACTGCAGCAATTGACGGGTAAATACCTGAGGGCCTGGGGGGACGGCTGGACAGGTAAAGTGGATCCTCATCTGTTTCATTATTATCGTGATCTGGCGTTTAAGCCGGAACCAGACAGGCAGGAAATAGTGATTCTCAGTATGGTGTTACCCGACGCGATAAACCTGGGCTACCAGGGACTGCGGCAACGGGTGGTGAAATCATATAATGGCAGGGAAATTGGCTCGGTCCGGGATATTATTGACGCCCGGCAACTTAATCCGGATGACAAATTTGATGTGATTACGTTTGAAAATAATAATCCCACGGTAGTGATTCCCAGAGACCAGTTAGTGCAGGCGAATATGATGATCGCACGGACATATGGAATACCACAGACGCAGCATATCGAAGAATAGGTTGCCTGTCTATCCAGTTCTTATATCTCTATTCTTTCAATCTTTGATGTAATTCAGAAAGGGTGAAATATTTTCCCGGGCATTTAGTGACTTTTACATCCCGGTGAGTGATGATTTTGTCGAGGGGGATTTGATAACGTAGCTGTAGAAAACGCAGGAGTTTTACCAGGGATTGCCATTGGGCCTCGCTGGGCGGATGCTGCTCGAAATTTCCCACGAGGCAGATACCAATGGTGTGTTCATTCCAGTAATTATCGTCGTTGGGGTTGACTCGGCAGTGAGCGCCTTTTATCTGCTGGCGCCAGCGGGTTCCCACTTCCACCATACCATCTTTTTTATCGAGAGAGCCATTACCGTTATTGATGACAAAGTGATAACCCAGGCTGTCCCACCCTCTTTTTCTGTGTACCCGGTCGTATATGGCGGCATCGCCGAATTCGTCTGCCGAATGATGGATAATAATGCCTTCCCAGCGTTTTTTATTTTCGAGATGTCCGGGCGGCATCCAGTCTAAAGGGAACTCTGAAGCCGCTGTTGCTCCGGGCTTTGTTATTGCCGGTATAGTTACAGACCACTGGGCGGGCCGAACCTGAGGTTCAGGTATTTTATAGGATTGATTGGAGCGGCAGCCTGTACCTATCCATAAAGCCGACAGTATGGCAGCAAAATACAAGTATCTCCCGTCCCCACCAGATTTATCAACCATCTCTAATTCTTCCCTTATGAGGATTATAACTCGGCCAGCGCCTCATCGATACTGGAATAAATATCAAAAAGCTGATCCAGTTGTGTTGTTTTCAGGACTTTGGCTACGGCACCCTGGGGATTGACTAATTTAAAGCTGGTTTTCTGTTGCAGGCATAGTTGATGGATAAAAATCAGTCCGCCCAGTCCCATACTGGCAATAAACTCAAGGGAACCCATGTCAATAATGACATTTTTGTCGGTCAGTGGCGTTTTTTCCAGTTTACTCTTGAGATCACCAGCTTGCGCCATATCGGCCGATCCGGATAAAGTAATGATAATGGTATTGTTACGTTCTGATATGTCTAAATTTAAATTACTCATATGAAAATATCATTATGGTTTGGAGTTTAATTTTACCATATGGACGACATTGCCAGTGTCGTTGTATTCCACCAGGTTCATATAGGCCCGCATGAGCAGGATTCCCCGTCCATTGGGTTGTGAGAGGTTCTCAGTGATAGTAGGATCAGGAACCGCAGTAGGGTCAAATCCCGGGCCTTCGTCGGCAACATAAATATCCGCTTGATTTTCATTAATATAATAACGCAGGATAACTTTTTTTTCACGATCCCCGGCATTACCATGGCGGATTGCATTGGTCAGGGCTTCTTCCAGGCTTAACCGAAGTGCGAACAGGTCGTCCTCGTGATATCCATGCGATTGGGCAGAGTCGATTATGGCATCCTCAACCTCTTTGGCACGATGATAATCACTGGGGATTTCAATGTCTCGATAACTTTGAGTCGGCATTACTGTTTATTCAGATAGTATAAATATAGGTTTCAAATGAGTGCAGGCTGATGAAGGTAAGGCTCTCTGTATCATGGAATTTGTTTTATGCTTTTTTTTCAAAACTGCTCAGTGCCGTTGCCTGGTCATCATAAATTTCAAATAGCCGGTTAAGTTTGGTGATAACAAATATTTCATAGAGTGGCTTTTTCAGATGGCACAGCTTCAGGGTGCCTTTATTTTCTTCTATCCTCTTATTCAGGCGAATCAGGGTGCCCAGCGCGCTGGAACTGAGATGTTTAACCCGGATAAAACTCAACAAAAGTTGGATATTAGGTTTAGAGGAAACCAGGGGAAATAATTCGTCGGCAATCTCATTAATCGTTGCCTCCTCTAATATTTCTTCGTCAAGGAGTTCCACGATGGTAATTTGCCCTTCCCGGCTGATTACTAATTTATTCGGTGTTTCAGTCATTTTAAGCCTCATTATTGTGTTTTATATTAATCACTAATCAGATGCCACCGTCAAAAGTGGATATTGGCACTTAAAACCATTATTTTTAATCCAGAAACAAGCGTTCGCAATACTTTTGACGCTGGCGTCAATCAAATCCAGCATAAAATAAAATCACTTTAAATTTATTCCTAATGTGCCGGCATTATAACCATTTAAGGACTGCATAACAAGTACGATTAGAGGTTTATCACACTGTCTTACCTAAATGGTATCAGGATGAATAAACATGCAAGCCAGGCGATTGTAAGTCATTATATAATAATTAATTATATCGGTAGGCATGTTTTGGCTGCTTTAAAAAGAAAAATGTCAGTATAAATACCCAGGGTAAATTAATCTGCGATTCTGATTATAAATACGCTTGAAATATAATCTGTTGCAAGGTGAATATATTTTCTAACTATCTTGTTTTCAGAAGCTTAAAGAAGAGACCGATTAAAAAAAAGCCCGCAAGTGGATGGGATTAAGGAGGGTTGGGATCTTTCGGTCGGGGTTCCCGTGGGAGCCACTCGCAGGCTATCCTAATCACTATTTTATCAAAAAAATGCACCCTATGTACAGACTTTTTTACTCATCAGGAAATATATCCAAGGGTGAATCCCAATCGAGGGCATTTTCACAATAGTCCTTCTGGAAGCAGTCGGGGCAATAGCCGTCGCAGCCATCAATTAAATATGTAAAGGGGCAGTCTGCGCCGTAGGGAAAGCCGGGTACCTCGGGTATGGCTTCTTCCGTCAAATAAGTATATATGATGTTATCCGGCAACCCATCCACCAGGCTCAGGTCGATATTGTTGGCCTGAAAGATTTTAATAATTTCACTGAGTTTGTTTTTAAGTTCCTGCTCGTTCATTTCATCAAGCAGGGGAAAATTAAAATCCACAGGAAATATGGACCGTAACGGCCGACCGGCCACCCGTGCTTCTTCGGCCATGGCCTCGTAGGTAATTATCCTTTTTAAAAAAGAGTTATCAATCTCAGGGTCACATTCCTCATCCATAAAAATCTGTCCGCCCTGAATCTGAAGGTCAAGTCGCAGGGCCTGATTTTCCAACTCCAGGTCCAGGTCTTTGATGTCATCACTGGTCCAGTCTGTTTCATCATTTTGCATAGTTGAGTATTTTTCTCCCATACTATAATACTTTTCGGATTATAACCGAAACCGTCCCCGGCGGGATTCGAACCCACAACCTTTGGCTCCGGAGGCCAACGCTCTATCCAATTGGGCTACAGGGACAATATATAAATCAAGGCACAAAATACATTTTAATAGTAATGGTTCAAAAAGAAAAATCAAGGCGGAAGTTCAAGTTATATGTTTTAGTATGGATTAATTTTTAGATGGTTTATTTTTCAATAATTGTATTCTTTCCCGTGGGTATTTTATGCTTATTGTTATTCTTGTATTTGCAACGGCTTATAAACATTCGATAGTTGTTTTGGCAGGTTGGGTTTTTTGTGGGCCCAGAATGGCAGGTATTTTCAGTTTTTTATCTGGTCAGGAGAAAAAACATTTTTTATCTTAGTTCATGGGGCAATCGGGGGGTGGCGCCGGGCTGGGTACAAACATAAGCGGCCACTCGGTTGGCATGTTCGTTGATCTGGTCGAGGTCATGACTCCTGAGCCGGCCGATGGCAATTGCGGCGGTAAAGGCATCGCCTGCGCCCACGGTATCGACGATATCAGCCGGCTTGAAGCCTGAACAGGTGGAGGTCTGGTCCGTAGTATAAAGGACACTTCCATCTGCTCCTCTGGTGAGGGCAATCAATTCAAGATGATAACGTTGAGCCAGTTCACTGAGAATGCCTGATTCGCCGCCTTTAATATCCAGCAGGTCGGCCACCAGCCGGAGTTCGTCATCGTTAAGCTTTAAAATATTTGAGATATTGAGCATATCATGGATGATTTCTTTACAGTAATAGGATTGGCGGAGATTAATATCAAACAGTCGCAGGCAGTCCGGTCGGGTGGCCTGGAGGAATTTGCGAACTGTCACGCGGGATACCTGCATGCGCTGACATAAGGAGCCGAAACAAACCGCATC
>JAFGHE010000147.1 GCA_016930295.1 Sedimentisphaerales bacterium | reverse complement strand
GCCTTGGCAGGTATTGAGCATCTCTATAATCTACATTGGGTTGGTTGGCCCGGTGGGATTGTCCACGATGCCGCCCGACAAAAAGAATTAAAGGAAACCCTGTTTAATGATTATAAATATCTACCCGTATTTTTAACTAAAAAACAAATTGACGATTATTATAATGGATTTTCAAATTCCAGTCTCTGGCCCATCCTCCATTATATGACTACGTATACCCATTACGAGGACAAATGGTTCGAGGCCTATAAAACCGTTAATCAGCTTTTTGCCGAAACGATCCTCTCTTTCGCTCATGAGAACGATCTCCTCTGGATTCACGATTATCACCTGATGTTGTTGCCGGCCCTGCTGAAACAGAGAAATCCCAAACTTAAAATCGGTTTTTTCCTTCACACTCCGTTCCCCTCCTATGAGGTTTTCCGATGTCATCCCGACCGCGAGGAACTGCTCAAAGGAGTATTGGCGGCCGATCTGGTGGGTTTTCACACCTTTGGCTATTTACGCCATTTTCGCAGCGCAGTATTACGACTGCTCAGTATCGAGTCGGAAATCAATCAAATCAAATACGAAAACCATATTACCCACATCGGAGTGTTCCCTATTGGCATTGATGCTCATAAATTTGAACAGGAAATGAATTCCCGAAGCTACCGGAAATGCCGCTCGGACTATAATAAAATTTACGAGGGCAAAAAATTGATATTGTGTGTGGAGCGCCTCGATTATACCAAGGGGATCCCCCGGCGTCTTGACGCAATTGAACTTTTTTTAAGCCGGTATGACGAAAAAGACCATATCGTTTTTGTTTTCATCTGTGTCCCCTCACGGGGGGAAGTTCCGGAATACCAGGATTTAATTGAACTGGTGGAACGACGTGTCGGCGAGATCAACGGAAAATATTCCACCATAAAAAATGTACCTATCCAGTTTTTACATAAATCCGTGCCGTTCAGTCAACTATGTGCCTTATATACCCTGGCGGACGCCGCCCTGGTCACGCCGCTGATCGACGGCATGAATCTGGTGGCCAAGGAATACATCGCCTGCCAGAGAGAAAAAAACGGAGTCCTGATCCTGAGTGAATTTGCCGGCGCCGCCCACGAACTCTTTAATGCCCTGGTTGTCAATCCTTATGATATCAAACAGATCTGCGATAGTATATATCAGGCCTTAACCCTGACCGAAAATTACAAAAAGGAACTGATACAACCCATGAAAAGCCGGGTTATGAAATTTGATTCGGTACACTGGTCCCGATCCTTTATCAACGAATTGTCTTGTTTGGATATTAGCACCGATGAGATTATACCCACTCGAGATGTCAACATCGGCACCATAAAACCCTTTGTCAAGGCCTGTAACATCGCCTTATTTCTCGACTATGACGGTACGCTCACCGAAATTGTAAAAAATCCGGCCGATGCCTATCCTCACGACGATCTGAGAGTACTATTTTCCCGGTTAGAAAAACAGGAAACCATCGATACCTACATCATCAGCGGACGAAACTGCGCGGATATGGACCAATGGTTTTCGACGTATAGCTTCACTTTGATTGCCGAACATGGATATTATTTTAAATACGCCGGCCAAACATCATGGTCCCTGGTTGACACCAAAGCCGATTTGTCCTGGAAACCGGCGATTATCCGGATATTTGAACTGTTTACCGCATCCACACCGGGCAGCGTAATTGAAGAAAAGACCTCCTCCGTGGTCTGGCATTATCGCCGTTCCGATCCTGAATTTGGCGACTGGAAAGCCAATGAACTGGTGGGAGAATTGTATGAAATGGCGTCCAACCTGCCCGTAGCCATCCATCGGGGCAAAAAAATAGTCGAAGTCTGTTCCACGCAGATTAATAAAGGTATGGCCGTGGAGTACTTTCTGCATAAACATGACTATGACGCCGTATTGTGTGCCGGCGATGATGAAACAGACGAAAACATGTTCCGCCTTGACCACAAACAGCTTGTGAGTATTAAAATAGGTAACGAGGACACCCTGGCCCAGTACAAAGTATCCAGCCCCAGACTTTTCAGGGATTATCTTAAACGTGCCCTGGAAAGAAACTGGTTTATGGAGGCTACCACGAATGAATAACCTGAATTACGGCGTGATCGGAAACTGCCGCAGTGCAGCCCTTATCTCTCAAACCGGATGTATCGAATGGTGCTGTCTGCCCGACCCGGACTCGTCTTCTTTCTTTGCCAAAATTCTGGATCGTAAAAAAGGGGGAGAATTCGATATTCAGGTGCCGCATGATTTCCGAATCGAGCAGCATTATATCCCCCGTACCAACATTCTGGTTACCCGATATTCCCGCAAAAAAACCAAATTCGAGGTCATTGACTTCATGCCCCGTTACAAAAACGAGTTGGGCCAGGTTCATTGTCCCCCGGATATCATCCGTTATATTAAACCGATCTCCGGCAAACCGGTTATTCGGGTCAAATACCAGCCCAAACCCTGTTATGCCCAATATCAGATAAAGACCGAAGTCAGAAAGGAGTATATCAAGACGGGCACGGTCAACGGTTCGTATGAATCAATCTATCTCTATTCCAATCTTGATCTGGCCAAAATTGATGCCGGCGAACCTGTTCCTATATCTTCCGACTCCTATTTTCTGGTCTCCTATAATCAGAAACTGCTTGATCTGGATATTGACTGGATACACCTGGAATATCAGAAAACGCGGGTCTATTGGCTGGACTGGTCGGCCAAAACCCCCCGATTCCAGCACTATAAACATGAAATCAACCGCAGTGCCCTGGTCCTGAAAATGCTGTCCTTTCAGAATAGTGGTGCGATTTCAGCCGCGCTGACCACCTCCATCCCTGAAATCATCGGGGGCCAGCGAAACTGGGATTATCGGTTTTGCTGGATGCGGGACGCCTCCATGACAATATCGATTCTGACCCGCTTAAATCACTATAATGTGGCCCGACGATTTATGAGTTATATCTTAAGCATTATTCCCTACAAAGATGAAAAAATCCAGATCATGTATGGACTTAAAGGCCAGAAGAAACTGACTGAAAAAATACTGACTTCCTTATCAGGATATGAAAATTCCCGGCCCGTTCGAATCGGGAACGCCGCTTACACCCAAAAACAAAACGATATCTTCGGCGTATTACTGGATGTGATTTACCAGTATTTAATGATCTATAAAAAGGGAATCGCCGATTATCAGGAAGAACTCTGGACCGTGGTCCGCAGCCTGGCCAAACATGTGGAAGACAACTGGGCCCGACGCGATACCAGTATCTGGGAATTTCGTACCCTCAGAAAACATTTTACCTTCTCCAAGATTCTCAGTTGGGTGGCAATCGACCGGGCTCTTAAAATTGCCACGTATTTTGAAATGGACCGTTATATCGAAGTCTGGTCTGATATCAGAGAAAAGATCAAAACCGATATCATGACGAAAGGATGGAACCCGGAGATAAATGCATTCACCCAGGTCTATGGCGAACCCCATCTTGACGCGTCCAACCTGATGATGGAACATTATGGCTTTATTTCCGCCGACGACCCGAAGTATATCAGTACGGTCCTGTTAACCCGGGAACATCTCTGTCAGGACGGACTTATGTTCCGTTATCTCAATGAAGATGACTTTGGCAAGCCCCAGACCTCCTTTATGGTTTGTACGTTCTGGCTGATTAAAAGCCTTTATAAAATCGGCGAGAAACAAACCGCCAAAAACATGTTTGACCGGATTCTGCAATACAGCAATCACCTGGGACTCTACAGTGAAGATATCGATATCAAAACCAAACGGCTTCTGGGCAATTTCCCCCAGGGGTACAGCCATCTGGCCCTCATTGATACTGCCCTGACATTGATGGATGATTGATACGGCTTCGGGGCCACATAAAACACAATAGTTTTAAATCAGGGTTACGTCACTGTGGCTTCTCTGCGACCAGGAAATATCCAAGTGGAAATTTGTCACTTGTAGCCTCCAACAATTTTTTTCCGTATCTGGTTCTTTTAAAACGTAATGTGAACCACTGAGCGAAGCGTGAAAGCAAGCGGCCTAACTTCGGCAGTCGATTAATGTTATTCGCAAAAATATCAACCATAACCTCCAGGGCTCCTCCTATAGGCTTCAGTTGAACCACTCTCAGCCCGGACAATTCCACAAATCGTCGCAATGCATATTCGGTATATCGATAGTAATCATAAGGCTTCTCGTGAATCCAATAATAGAAAGGAACGTTCATTATAAGTTTTCCGTTCCTTGACAGAACCCTGGCCATCTCTTTCCAAAGATGTTCCGGCACAGGTATATGCTCCAGCACATCAGATAGAATGATGGTGTCAAACTCATTGTCAGCAAAAGGCAATGTCTTTGTTAAATCGAGTTCAAAGTCTAAATATATGTTCTTGTATATGCTTTTATCCCAATCAACACAAATAATGTCGGTCACATAGTCTCTGTACGCCTCATAAAGAGGCACTTTACCACATCCCAAATCCAGCAATTTTCCTTTGGCATATTGCTTGAGGTTCCTGTCATAAAACTCCGCAGTAAGGGTGGCAATCAACCTGAAAGCAAGGTTCAATTCCTTTTCATCTCTTGATGCAACGAGCTTTCCCTTTGTGTAAATAAACTTACTCGGTTTCCATTTCTCTCTGTTTTGCATCGTAACTCCCTGTGCGTTAGTCTAACGAGTGATTCTCGAGTTCTGTATGACCTCCAGTCTCATCAGTTGGGAATATTCTGATATATTTTATCCAGTTGTTTACTGACCATTTTTGTGTCGTATTTATTCTCGACAAATTCCCGGCCACAACGTCCCATGGATTCCCATACCTCCGGGTGTTCGATCAGGTATATTATCCTTTCCGCCAGAGCCAGACTGTCTTTTTCCGGCACAAGGAAGCCGCTCCGGCCGTCCAGAACTCCATCGGGGATGCCGTTATGAAGGGTGGAAATCACCGGCAGTCCACAAGCCTGGGCCTCCTGAAGTACCAGGGCCTGCCCTTCCCGGTCGCCGTCGGAAGCCGTAGCACTGGGTAAAATAAAAATTTGGCTCTGCTGATAATACTCAATGATTTCATCCTGCCTGCGCATACCCAGAAATTCTACGTATTCCTCCAGATGCAATTGTCGCATCAGACTCACCAGTTCGTCTTTTAAAGGACCGTCACCGATAATGGAATACCGGATATTTTGATACTTTTTAATTACTTCCGCGATGGCTTTTAAGGAGTACTCATAGCCTTTCATTTCTACCAGCCTGCCGATGGTTAAAAGTGCTACCGGCTGGTCCACGGGCAGTGTCCTGGTCTGAAACGGAAATTTATCACACCGCAGGCTGACCGGTAGAACCACCGCCCTGTCCTCCGGACAGCCAAGAGCGATCATCTGTTGCCTGGTAAAATTAGTATTGGCGATAAAAAGGTCGCCGCATTTAAATAATTCCTTATAGACATCCTTGTCACCGATAATGGAGATCTTATTGACATCATGTCCGTGAAAGGAGGTCACCAGCTTAAACTCGGCAACGGCCATTTTCAAACCCAGGGCAAAATTTCCTACTACCCCATAATGGCAATGAATAATATCATAGCTCTTGTGCAAGAGATAAAAGTAGAAATATAAGGCACGCAGGGCCAGATGTCTGCGCCGCCGCGATAAAACAGACACCGCCCGGGAAACCCTGACAGGATGCCTGATAAGGTTGAACAAAGTCAATCCCAGTACTTTGAAAAATCGGAGACAACGGCCTTCAGGGAAGAAGGTCATTTTCTGCATAAGCTGCCAGGTGTCCACATCCGGATGCACTTTCGCCTGCCTGAGATGCTTGCGCGCATAGATATCGACATCATAGCCCAGTTCCAGCAGGCCGGTGATATGGTTGATAATAAAGGTCTCGGAAATAACCGGAAATTCATCAACAACGACAGCTATTTTCATAAATAAACCTTATGGGTGGTAACCTGATAACCTGAGTATACGTTTACCGATAAATCGGGTCCAGCGCGGGCAGGAACACAGACAATTCATAAGCGATTTATAACGCGGCGACACCGGAATTTCCGTGTCCGCCAGAAACTGTTTTAACCGGGCAAACTCTCGACGGCGATATACGACATACAGCCACTGGCGCATCCGGCTGGCCATATAGCGGTTCAGGGCCTCCAGTTTTTGATAATGGGCAGCGAGCTCTTTATGGTCCTGATAAAGCCGGTTCAGGACTTCCACCCGTTCGAAGGGGTCCACCCGGCTATAGAGACTGTCCGGTCTATTCTCCAGATTCCAGATAGCCAGGGGCTCATTAACATAGCCGATACGGGGCCATCGATAAGCGACCTGTAGCCAAAGAGCAATATCTTCGGCATAGCGCAGATGGATGGGAAACAAATCCGT
>JAFGHE010000146.1 GCA_016930295.1 Sedimentisphaerales bacterium | reverse complement strand
CCTTTAAGTTCATGGCTGAGTCGGGCCAGTTCATCCACATTGTCATTATCCAGGGCAGCGATAGCTTTATCCATAAAGCCGGGCAGATCATTAATGAAATCCTGTACAATTTTAGCCAACTCATCATCGTATGACAGACTGGATACAATTTTATCGCCTGCGGTATTTTCGGAGGATTTTGGCTGGGGAGTGTCTATGGATAGCATCACCAGGGTTTCTTTCTGGTCTTCCATCTGAAGATATTTCTTTAAGAGGGGATATAACTTATCCTGGTTAACCGGCTTACTGACAAACTCGGTGCAGCCGGCGTCCAGACATTTATGTTTATCCTGAGGTTTGGTATGAGCGGTAAGGGCAACAATAGTCACCTCGGTATCAAATTCCCGGATGGCCCGAGTGGCATCAAAGCCGTCCATCACGGGCATTTGCATATCCATAAAGACCAAATCATACCTTTGTTTTTTCATGGCCTCGACGGCTTCCTGGCCGTTATCAACAAGTTTTACGTTGAGATGATACCGTTTTAATACGATTTCCATGAGTTTCTGGTTATAGAGGTTGTCCTCGGCGATGAGGACTTTACCGGTTAATTTGGCTGTTTCCGGGGAGGATTTGGAAACGGATTTATCTTTCGCGGTCTGTGATTTCGAAGAATCATCCCTGAGTACAATCAATTCATTTTTCAGGCCGGTAGGAATTACCAGAGAAAAGGTAGAACCGGAGTCCGGAGTACTCTGGGCGGATATTGATCCGTTAAGCAGTTCGATAAGCTCTTTGGTGATGGCCAGGCCCAAACCCATTCCCGTGGTTGCGTATTCCTGATTGGAGATGGTGTTATCACGGGTATTTAAAATTTTATCCAGAATATCCGGTTTAATACCCTTGCCGGTATCTACGATATCAAAACGCAGATAATTGTCACGGGATTTTTTTTCCCATGAGACCCTGATATACACATGTCCCTTGGACGTGTATTTAATGGCATTATCAGTCAGGTTGAGCAAACATTGACGTAAACGGATGGGATCTGTACAGATGATTTTGGGTAGCGGTGTCAGATGATGGATATTAAAATCAATTTGTTTTTCATTTGCCAAAGGCTTTATAAACGATGTAATTTCATTGATGAGATTATCCAGAGAAAATTCTTTGACTTCCACACTCAGTTGGCCGGCTTCAATTTTGGATAAATCGAGTATATTATCCATCATTTGCAGCAGATTATTTGAGTAATTAATGATGGTTTTGGTGTAATATCGCTGTGTTTCTGTCAGTTGGTCGGCAAGCAGTAAATCAGCAAAGCCCAGAATACTGTTGAGAGGTGAACAAATTTCCTGGCTGATATTATATAAGAGGTCTTTTTTGTTATGATTTTTCTGTAATGCCTGGTGAGTGGCCAGGTTGGCTTTTTCCAGCGATACTTCCAGTTGTTTGTTAACATGTTCCAGTTCGATACGAGCTTCTTCACTGTGGTCTTTGGCCTGTTTTAATTCCCACTCGATTTTTTTCCGCTCCACGGCATGGCGTATGGCTCGTGCCAGCAGGGGGCCGCTTATTTGGTCCTTGACCAGATAATCGGCGGCGCCGACCTTGATCACCTGATTATCAATCTCCGGATTTTCCTGCACGGTGAGCATGATGATGGGTACCTGACAGCCCCGTTGTATTACCTCCCGGATAAGATCGAGCCCGCTTTCCATACCCAGACAATAGTCGATCAGATAGGCATCATGCTCGTTTTTGAGGATGGCCTCACGACCGCTTTGTATATCCGGGGCCCAGTCCAGTTCAAAATAGGAGGTTTTATCCTGAACGAGCATCGTCCGGGTAAGGATAAAATCCTCTTTTTTGTCATCGATCATGAGTATCCGATATTTATCGTTCATCATTATTGTCTCAAAGTAATATTCAGGCACGACAGCGGTCCGGCTTGACTATCAGCCTGAAAATCAATTTTCTATCATATTCCAGATAACATTAATGTTTGGCGCTGGTTTCCAGTTTGGCCTTGGCTAATTCAAGTATCATCTGCACATCTTCCTTGCTGGGAGGCATGCATAAGTAGTTACTCGCCCCGTTGACAATAGCCTGCTGGCCATGGGAGAAATCATCACACAGGGCAATAACGGATAAATTTGAAAAGAGATCGTGCAGTTCGGTAAATTCCTCGGGACAGTTGATATCAAAATCGGCAAAGATCAGATCAAAGGGGTCCTTGGCCGAATTACGTGCTTCGTGTATATCGGATGCGATCCGGAAACTGTAGCCATTTTCTTCCAGTTGATAACTGATGAGATTGATCCGGGTTGTATCGATGCTGACAATAAGGGCGCGGCCGGATATTTCATGCGAGCTTTTGCCCTGGCGACCGGCATGTCCCAGCATGGCTCTTTCAATCGCCTTGAAAAAGAAATTTTCATAATTTGCTTCCGAAATACATTCATCCACTCCCGCTTTAAGTAATTCCAGTCGGTCTTCTTCTTTTTCAATAATTGCCAGGGTGGCCAGAGTCGGGGGTCTGTTTCCAATGGCGGTCAGCATATCCGCTTGTGTTAATAATTTGGAGGCGCTGCAGAAAATACACAACTGGGCTTTGGTTTTTTCCGCACTTTTCATCGCCACATTAAGGCTGTCCACCCGGTGAACATTGTATTGTTGTGCTTTCATGCGGGCGAGTAGTTTCTTTTCATTGACTTCTGTTTCTGTGCCTACGATCAGAACCAGGATGCCTCTGCGGCTGTGCAGTTTACTGCGGGTTTTAATGACTTTTTCTTCCTTCAGGCGCATGCGTCTTACTTCTTCATTATTGATGCTGCGGCATCCCACTTCCAGCCAGTTGCCGTCCTGATTGGACATCTTCCGCATGCGGACGATTTCCAGGAAACAGCGTTTAATCTTGCCGCCGGGCCCGGCAAATGTGATTTCCACGACTCGGGATGGAATGAAATTGGTGTCAACCTTCAGGCGCATGCCACTTTTAGAGATATCGTGGACCGTTACACTGTATTCTTTGCGTTCGCCGGGCTTGACGTCGGTGATACGGGTTAAGGTTCCCAGGAGATTGGTCTCGAAACGCTCTTCCCGTCGTAACTCGCGGCCTTTATCGTCGTCGAGATGTTTTTGGGTTAACTCGAGTTTTTTTATCTGTTCAGCAATATATTTCTGAACATGGTGCAACTCTCCCATGTCAAGGCGTTGTATAATTTTTTCAATTTTTTCAATATCCATACGTCAGCCTTTTTCTCCCCCAGACTATACAGAGACTCTACTACTTATTTCATTTCGGTTCTTAGGTAATGCGACTAAAGCAATAACTCAGGCAGAGGGTATATTTATTGTATTCTGAGCTTCATAGACCGATAATAATCCTGTTTTAACAGGTTATAATGTATAGGCGAGACAATCTTAAGCTTGCGGAAAGGAGTTTTTTGTTTATACTTTAGCCAGTTATATTCCGGAAAATAACAAAACATTATCCGGGTTACCTGTTGAGTTATAGGAACCGGAAAATTATAAGATTAGACATTGATAACTTAGGAGAACTTAGTATGTCGGCACCCAAGGAAACAGAGAAGGGGACTGCTTTTTTACCGCGTTACGATAATAACGGGCTGATAACAGCCATCGCTCAGGATGCCCAAAGCGGGGAGATTCTTATGGTGGCGTTTATGAATGATGAAGCCCTGGCCAAAACGATAGAAACCGGCAGGGCGGTATATTATAGTCGTTCGCGCAAGAAGTTATGGGCCAAAGGGGAGGAATCAGGACATGTCCAGAAAGTCCGGGAAATATGGGTCGATTGTGATCAGGATTGCCTGATTCTGAGGGTATCCGTTTCGAGCGGACAATGTCATGTGGGTTACCAATCCTGTTTTTATCGAAGAATTAAGGCCGGAAGTCATAATGAACTGGAATTTATTGCTGAGCCTGTCTATGATCCCGATGAAGTATATCATAAATAGGAGATACAGCCTTAATTCTATGGAATGAGTTTTTCGGTAAAGGAGAATATTAATAAGCTTCTAACAGGACTGCCCATGTATGGTTTTTATATATTTACGATATACCTGAGCGGGAATTTGATATATTTACGTACTTCCGGAAACAGGTATTAAAGGGTGATGGATATAAGTTCTTGTTTTTAAATAATTTAAGATTTAATTAGATCTTCGGGAAAAGTGGCGAGATAAATCTTAAAAATCCCCTATTTAGCTATTGACCACAATATATTCAATGTGATAACATTATATGTTTAGTTGATATTATATGGACTTTTAAGTCATATATTTATCAGGACTTAAGAGAGATTTAAATTTATTTTTATTTTTGTATTGACTGTGATACCTGATATTGATAAATTGCTT
>JAFGHE010000015.1 GCA_016930295.1 Sedimentisphaerales bacterium | reverse complement strand
TTTTCATCCGATTTCTCCTGTAATTCTGGACTCAGTTACAGAGAAATCCTAACTTTGTCAATGGCCCAGTTTCAGGGGGATGGACCACATGTCCAGCTCAGTTGCCACAGCACTGGGAGAGAGCCATTCATCTTTGTCATTCTCACAAGATGTTCTCAATACATCAATAAAGTTAGAGAGGGTTACTGAAGGTGTCATTTGTTTTGTACTCATATGGGATCCTGTATTTTAATCTTATCTATACTTTAGTTTTCTGTTTTCTGGTCAAATTTCCTTTTATATTTTTCGGGCAAAAATAATATCACACAGAAAACACCTATCGATAGAAATCTTTTTTATTATTTTCTAAACTACAGTTTTGAGCCGGAACATGCAAAATACCCCATATTCGACTTTAAACAGGGAAAAATGCCCTATGGTTTCACGTCTTCTCATTCGTAATCAACATATTAAATGGATTTGGTAAAGGATATCCCCTATCGAAACTTGTTTGAGACCGAACAGGACTGGAACCTGTATAAGGAAATCTTTGGTCTCCACCACTATATCCCCTACACACCTGCTCAGAGCAGTCCAGCTCCAGAACCTGCTCTGAAGCGTAAAAACATGTGGATCAATGAAGCAATAGCATTTCTCGGCTTGGACCGTACCGGGATACGACGACCTGATAAGGCTATTCACCGGCTCATCAATAAGGGGGCACTTCATCCAGTGAAAATTGGGGGTCGATTGGCATTCGACATATCTGAATTGGATATGGTGCTTGCCAATGGGGACCAGAAACGGGGAAGAGGCAGACCGAGGAAATAGGGAAATAGGCTGTAGTGAGTAGTGACTACAGCCTGTCGATAGTAGTCGATACTGTTTATGTTCTGGTTTTCCTTCCTCTCACTCAATATCTCGATAGGCGACTCCCCTACTCTCCTATACCCTTGAATTCTGTCTAGAATGGCTCTGGAAGGGAGAACTGGGGGTAGACCTATATCAATATCGCTGTTCTATGAAATCCTTGTAAGAATCAAACGCCTCTAGTCAGTGCTGACTGGATAAATGATGCTGAGTAATCCTGAAAAACCTGATTTTATGAACGCCAGAGCAATCAGGGTCTGTCAAAAGGTGATAACCCACCACAAATCTCACGCAGGGAGTCAGCCCCGGCCAACTGGCAAAACACCATCGACACAAATTGGTCCCGGCAACGAAACCCATTAGCCCCTTTTTCCGCATCCCACTGGCGGACGGCACGAGAAAAATCGTTGCGATCCACCAAAGAAAGCACTTGCGTAAACAGGCAGCCGGTCTTTATCATAGTCATATCTCCGTGTAATGGGTTTTGTTTTTTGAGCAAAAACAATTATACCCCATTCCGGAGATACTATTTATTCACTTTTCAAAATTTATCTTGGACAAGAGTAACCACAGCGTACCTGATGAGCTGTCTGTCCAGGAATAATTCAATTTCCATTTGCCGCGAATGAGCAAGGATTAATCTGCCGTTCCGGGAGTGCCATTTTGTGTAATCCCTGCCGCCCAGCCGGAAGCACGGTTCCATGCGTCACGGGGCGCCAGGACATCCCGGATGACCAGGGCATATCCCTGACCGTCGGTGGATGGATACCAGGCATCGCTGTATTCGATTCGCAGGATGGCAGCTTCGAAGGGAGCGGTTAACTGCAAGAGGATCGTTTCGCCGCTATTGTCGAGATTGCCTTCATACTCACCGGCTATCCGGATATTAGTTCCATACAGGGCCTCAAATGCGGCGGTATTATTTACGACAACCCCATATTCACCTGCGGCCAGTGTCATGGTCGGAAAGGTAAATGTTATTCCATCACCCAGCCGTACGCCTGTGATATCCAGCTCCTCCGTCCCGATATTCTGCAGCTCGATATATTCCAGATCGCTGCCGTCGGAAGGATGGTACATTATTTCGGTAATCCGTAAATGGTTGAAAATCGCACGCTGCCTGGCCAGATTATTTTGATCACTTGCGGGAACCGTCCTCGTTACGTCCAGACTGAACGAAATCAGAAAATCACTGCTGTCGTGTGAGTCGAGTGCATGAACAGCCAGGATGTTCTGACCGGCCCGAAGGGTGGCGAGTATGGCCGGATCACTAATCACATAGTCAAAGAGTTGTCTGGATACCGTATCCGAGCTGGTATCCGCGACGGCATAGCAATTCCATGCGGGATCTGCTGGCACACGGTCGCTCTGGGCGGCCTTGACACCGTTAACATAGGCAATAAAGGCGTCGTCGCAACGAACACGAAGAATCAGGTTGAGACAAGAAGATGCCTGTTCATCAGTCAGCGTAAACGGTACCCGAATATAGCAGCTTCCCTGCGCTGTCGAAACATCATAACTGATGAGGTCGGTGAAATTCACTGAATCTCCCGGATTATTTTCATATCCTACGCCGCCGGCTTTCCCTTCAACAATCACGCCGTGGGTCCATGCCGTATCATCAAATTCCGTGCCGCCCTGCCAGGCTGAATCTACCTCAGCCGTCGGGATCAAGATCCGCTTGGCCGCATCTTCCGAAACAATCGCCTCAGCTACAATATCGTCGACACCGGTCAATTCAATCGTCACATCCAGCATACACGATATGAGAAAATCGCTGCTGTTTGAGACATTCAAAGCATGCAACGAAAGCACGTTCTGGCCGGCCTGAAGCGTACAGAGAACAGCTTCGTCGGTGATCACATAATCGACCCATTGTCTGGCCGCGGAATCCGAGCTGACAGACCCTGTCGCATACGAGTTCCACGCAGGACTGGTCGGTACCCGACTGCTCTGGGCGGCTTTGGCACCATTGATATAGGCCACAAAGGCATCGTCACTGCGAACATGAAGCGTCAAACTCGTCAGAGAAGCTCGATGCTGGTCTGTGAGAGTAAATGGAATTCGGATATAACAACTGCCTGTGGTCTCTCGCATGGCCGACACATCATAACTGATAAGGTCTGTGTAATTCACGGAATCGCTCGGATTTCGTTCGTATCCCACGCCGCCGGCTTTTTCTGCTACAGCGACGCCATGGGTCCATGCGGAATCATCAAATGAGCTGCCGCCCTTCCAGGCCGAATCTACCTCGGCGGAGGGAATCCATACCCGTTTGGCCGCATTTTCCGCAAGGATCAGTATCGTTGTTTCGACAATCGTGGGGCCACTGGGATTGGCTGCGCCAGGGGTCGGGATATCAAAGAATGCCAGGGTGCTTGCGCCGTCCGGCCAGCGCCCCATGGAGACATCGGTCATCTGGGGGCCATAGAGCACATTATCGATTGGATTCAGGTCAGCATCATAGAGAGCCAGCATTTCCCCGTCGGCATTGAGTGAAAAGGTCACATCCTTTCCGCCGGCCGTTAATTTGGCATACCCGAGTCCGCCGATAAAACTCAGCGGAGGAATCTGACATTTGTTCGGATCGGCAACCGGATCATCGGTCACATAAAGTCCGCCCATATCGACGGGCCAGGGACTGGGATTATAGAGTTCCAGCCACTCCTCAATAAAACTGATTTCGCCGTCGGCCAGCCATTCATTGATTTTAAGCGTCCTGAAGTCACCGCGAGCCGCTGCGATATTTTTCGTGCCCGGCGTCGGTTCAGTCAATGTCCATTGTTTGGCGTCGCCCATGCGTCCTATCGACAAGTCTGGCAATTGAGAGCCAAAGGTCACCGAATCCATGACAGTGTCTGCGGGATCCAGCAAATACAGTTTGTCGCCGTCGGCATCCAACGCAAAACCTGTATGGATTCCGGAGGTGGTTTCTGTATCAGCATAGACAACCAGACAGTCACCGGGATTCATGATGGTATTATCCGGAAATACAAATCTGGCAGGTAAATCCATGTCATCCGTCAATCGGTATCCTTCAAGATTGAGCATCTGTGAGCCGTCATAATACAATTCAATCATATCGGGATACGTTCCTTCGTGGGCACCGGACAGATTGTTTGCCAGCACTTCATTTATCATCAAGCGACTTGAAGACGCATCAACAGTCCATTCCGCCGAAGAATTCCCATCACTCTTGCCCGGGGCAAAGAAATCCGTATCACGGAATCGCTGGCCCTGCCAGAGTCCGGCGGAGTTTTTACCCATCACATCGACGCGATAGGTATGCCCATGCTGTAATCCATCAAGATGAATTCGGCCATAAACTGCATTCGGGTCCGCCGGGAAGTCATCGGCATTAATCGGCAATACGATTTCATCACTCCATGCACCCGGCATGCCATTATCTACGATCCGATATTTATAATGGGTAATCCCCGGGCCGGAGACGGTCAAATCGGCATCGGTTCTGTGGGTTACAGATTCTGGTTGTCCCCAGACCGAAGCCCCGGCCGGAACACCCGCCCCCATATTCTGACCATTAAAGCCGGTTCCGATGGCCGGAGAACCGGGCAGAAGTGTCCAATCGGCAAGCGGATCTTTGAACAGCGGATCAGCATCGATATTCTGTTGTCCAAAGAAATGCCACGATTCGGGCAGAAGGCTGCGATATACACCGACAGAACCCGCAGGACCATAGCCGATGGGATTATCGAAGTAATGCTCAAAGATCGCGGCATTATTCCAGAAGATATTGCTGTCCAGATACGTCCCTTTGCCGGGGTCTCGCGGTGTGGAACGGAACGGCTCGCCGAAGCTGACGACCGCAATGGCACAATTGACAATCGTATTGTTCTGCGTCCAGCTATAAACCTCTTCCTTGTGCAGGATCGCGTGGTCATTATTCACAAAGATATTGCGGACGATGCAGACTTGCGACTTGTCGCCGGTCGCCACGGCATACGAGGGACTGTCCTGATCCGGCGTGGTCTGATGGAAATTCGTGAACAGGTTGCCTTCCACATGAGCATCTGTCGAATCGAGGTCGGGACCATCATCACCGCCGCCAAGAAAGGTGTTGTTGTAAAACTGAATAATCGGGCCGGGACGCTGACCGCCGGTAAAATCGACAATGTCATTGTAACCCGAGGTCGAACCGAAGATATTCTCTGCAAAGATGAGATATTCCTCGCCGGCAAGGCCTGTTCCATGAACCGTCTCAATTCCGCCGACGGTGGGAAATACACAACGGGTAATCAGGGCCGAGGGATGCGACATATCCAGAATCTGCGTTGTACCACCCGTGCTGATCCAGGTCATATTATCCAACAGCACCCGGGATGTCTGAATATTGATTGACTTGTCCTGACTGTCACCATATTCCATATCGACGCAGCTTAATCGATTATCCGACAAGGTGCCAGAAAACACGATTCCATCCCAGCTTGAACCGCCCGGGACCCGGGTCATTCGGATTCGTGCAAATTCGCTGCCTTCAGCCAGCATTTGGCCATTGACGGTAATTCCCGTACCTGAATCAAAGAACAATGTCGTTCCGGGATCTATCGTCAGAGTGATATTCGTTGGGATGACTACATCGCCCGTAACCTGCCATGGCCCGGACGCCGCATCCAATACTGTGTTAGCAGTCAGCATTCCCGACAATGTACTTTGATTGCCGTCATTATACCAGATATCGACATAATTCCGATAGAGTTCTGCTCCAAGTCCTTCGGGATTATCAAAGGTCTCAATGATAATTCGGTTAATGCCCGGCTTAAGCGGAACACCGGCACGGGACCACGTTCCCGCCACAGGCGCCCACACTGCCGGAAGACCATTGACGCGGACTGCCCGCGTTTCGATGGCGTTGGCCGTGCCATTGACAGAGACGGCCGAGGCGGTTGTCTGATAAAAACCGTTGACTTTGGACAAACTCGTCACCGCAGTAAATGTCTGCGGAATCTGCGAAAGGACACTGACATTTCGATCCACGACAAATTTTTTCATTTTCTCGATTTGCGATGCCGGAACAAAATCACCCAGCATCTGGTCCAGCAGCGGATTGATATTAGCCGGAGCAAATACGGTTTCGGTCAGGCGTTTTAATTCGGCATAATATTTCCCGACATATTCCGGATGCTGTAGGAATCTCTTTATGACAGTCATGGTGACATTTGTATGCGGAGCAACCATCTGCCAGATGGATGCCGTCGGAGAGGCTGGATTATCACCCAGGCCCAGAATCGTATCATTATCATGGGTAACCAGCACAAAACGCGGATCGTTAATCCCGCAATACATCCGGTAGTCGTCGCCGTAGCCGGTGCTCAGATTGGTTTCATTATTGCCCATCAGGACCTCGGCGGCATACCACCGAATCCACTGCTCGGTACTAACGACCTGCGGCAATCGCTGGAGATAGGTATCATCCGGCTCATTCTGCAGGACATTGGTCAATTCAAATAAATCACTCCAGTTATTTTCCGATTCATTGGTGCCCTTGGTATATCCCCGGGCCACGTAATCAGCAGGATCTGTTCCTCGATAGGTCAAATCCGCCACCTGGGGATAGATTGAGGCCTTATAAATATTGCCTTCTCCGTCGCCCGGAAAATGGTTGTCTGCAAAATCGCCGTCGACAGCTTCCAGGTGGACGTAGGTGCCATACATCCGGCTCGGAATGGTATCGGTCAGAGCCAAATTCTCGCCATTGACACGAACCTGCACCGCGGTCGCATCGGCTGCAACAAGACCTGCTTTCTGGAACAGGACACTTCCCATAAGCTGTAAATATGTGTATTTGCTGTTGATATTAATAGCGGACACCTCTTTCCAGAGGCTGTCACGTCTGAAATTGACATGATAATTATTCGGGGGGATTCGTCGTGTTCCTTCGCCGCGGTTACGCACCCCGACCCCATAGCGTATCTTGGTATCGATTCCATCCACACTGATAAATGCGGCATTCATCTGGGCATCGGAATAGCGTTCATTATCATCCCTGCCGATAGTCTCAAGTCGTTTCCGTTCAGCCTCGGTCATGATAATATAATAGAGCGGCTGCTTGCCGGCCTGCCAGGCGGTATCGGATGAAAACGAATCATCCACCTGATACAGCAGATTGGCCACCTGCTGCATTTGTCCATCGACTTCGCAGGGTGCGGGCCAGGTTCGCGTGTTCGTGGAACCATCGGCGGCTTCCAGGAAAAACTCAACAATGGTATTATCAGGCTGGGCGGGTACGACAGCGCCATAAATGCCGTCTCCGGCCTGGCCGTCACCATGAAACCCGTCATCCAGCATGGGAATTGCGGTATAACTATCCTGCTCATACACAGGATACTGATTCTTGACATAGACCGACTCGTCCACGCGCCATCGCAGCATAACCGTTACACCTGTTTTGGACTGATCCAAAATACGGGCAGCAACCGTCACGGACTGCGTACTGGAAGGAACAACAGGATTGTGGCTGACATCCAGAATAATCGGAGCAGCAGTGACGGCTGCCACGGAATTCGGTCTGCCCGGAGTCCCTTGCTCAGCCAGACTTGCCTTCCAGTTCTGGCCGTATTCATTGGCCATCTGTGGATTCACCAATTCGAGGGACTTGCCATCGCCATCATGGGCATTGGACCAGAGCCATCCGCGATGGTTGTGATCCAGCGGACCTAATACGCGCTGATCCCAGTCGCCTTCATCACAATAGTGGACGCTGTCAATGACTGTTCCGATGGAATTGACCAGCGTGATTTGTTCGCCGCTGTTGCTCAATTTGCCCGTCCATCCGCCAACTACATTCGTCACCTGCGAATAGTGCACTGTAAACGCCTGGGAATTGGCCGCAATCACAAGATATTCACCAGCGCCAAGAACAGTGCCGGAAGGCATCGCAAAAGAAACTCCATCCACCATCCGCCATCCGTCAAGAAGCACGGCACTGGTACTGGCATTGAAAATCTCAATATACTCCAGCTCAATGGCTTCGGGTTCAAATGCGGCCTCATCGTGGCCGGGATGATACATGATTTCATGAATAAGAATACCTCGGTCTGCCGATTCACCGCCGTTGGAACTTCCCGGCGTAGCGGTACCAATATCGAATAGCTGCCACAGGTAACCCCCGTTGGGGTATCGCCCCCAGGAATCATCTTCGCCCAGGCTGTCAAATGAAACGGCATCAATCTGTTTGCCTGAATTGTCAAAAAGCCCCACCGCTTCTCCCCCGGCGCTTAATTTGAAATTCACATGAAGCGGCCCCTGATCAGGCTCTTCATCCGCCCAGAAAATCTTAAACTCTCCCGCCTGAATCGTCGTCTGGTCCGAGGCATTGGAAGGAATTTGCCACAGCATGGTAGTACTCAGTTTATCGGTCACAAACATGCCGCCGACATCCACCGGCACAGAACCATAATTATAAATCTCAAACCAATCCGGATATGCCCCAGCTTCATCAGGGTCTTCAATTGTGCCGGCATTGTCAGCCATCAGTTCATTAATGACCAATTTGTAGCCGTATTCTCCCCAATTTTCCCCAAGAATAGCGAAGTCTCTGATATCCACCAAGCCGGTCTTATTCAGATTGGCTGGGACTATATCATCATCCAGCCAGGAAGAAGCGAACAGCCTGAGATCTTCAAAATCTACCGTACAATTCCCATCCAAATCCCCCTCTGGACAGACGGCCATACAAATACATCCAAACTCAATAACGGCAAATATCAGAAGCCATAATCTTGAATGCACGAGAAATCCTCAAAATTTAGATATATATGATATTGTAAGCCACTTATATTATAATTACTTACATACACTACAATTATATAGCAGAATACCAAAAACAGCATAAATTACCAAATAAAATTGCTTACCTATTCTCAATAAGATATAATTCAACAAGTATATTTGGGGGAGATAGAGAAATATTAAATCAACCCTCTTTTATCATGCGGTTTTTTGGAGAAATGATGAAACAAATATTCCATAACCACTGGGAAATTACAGTAATGTGTTTTTATAAATTCATGTCCAGGTCGATCTTCTTTTTTTTATTTGTGCTCCTGGCCAACCTCTGTTTTGCCCAGATTACGATTACGGGTGTCGCCAATAAAAAGGTGTATGCGGACAGCGTTACATTCACTGTCAGCGCTGAGCCTGGATTTGATTATATGGCTCTGTTAAATGGAGTCACCGTTTCGGTGGGCACTCCTGTCGCTGTCAACCAGCCGGAATATTATGAATTAAACGTCACTAAGCGGTCTCAATCGGATGGCACAGAAGAAAGCAGCCTGATTCAATTTATTGTTCGCAATTCCCAACGCGCAGATACGGAATGGGGGCTTCCTACATGGACCCCCTACCCGATGATGGATTCCTCATCGGCAGAATTTACAGACGGAACGCTAGCTCTTGTCTGTCCCGCAGTTTATCCGGCAGGACTTGAAATCCCTGTTATCGCCCGTGTAAATAATTCAAATGGAAAACGGATGGGAGTCAACGGCAAAATAACGGCATCCGGCTTTGAAGCCTATCCTCTGACCTTGTTTCGCGGCGTGGGCTCTATTTTTCTTCCGGCTGTAACAGATGAAGGTACTATTTCCTATCTCGCAGTAATTCAGTCGCTTTCGTCATCAAAACAAATCGCGATTGAATCGGATACAAGCTGGCAAACGATTTCCGGCACCCTATCCACGTCCGTAAACTGGGGTTCAGATGCCCGGATTCGCATTACGGACACCCTAACCATTGCATCCGGCGTTACTTTTACCATCGAAGCAGGCAGCGTTATTGTTGTCGCACCCGATGCGGAAATTGCCGTTATAGGACATCTTATTGTTAATGGGACCAATCAGAATCCGGTGGTTTTCACCGCACAGGACAGGACCGATCCCTGGGGCGGCTTCTTGTTTGAATCCAGTACCAGTCAGGGTGATTTCAATGGAACGATTTTCACCGCCAGCGGCGCAGATTCAAACTGGGTCAATAACAATCCCGGCCATGGCAGTTTTCATAAATCCCATCAATGCCTGTTTTATCTGTCTAATTCCGCCCATGTCAATTTAACAGACTGTTACATGGTGGAAAACAAGGGACAACTCGGACACGGAGAAAATGGCTACTTAACCCTCCAGCGGTGTCTGGTGCAGAAATTCATCACCGGTGGCCAGTACAACGGCGGCTCAGTCAATATTCAGGACAGTGCTGTCATCGAATTCCCCTACGCCGGTGCCCCGTTTGCCGACGCCGACAATGATGCCTTTTATTTATCCGGGGGAGCACATTTTCTGACAGACAGTCTTATCGGATGGACTCTGGATGATGCAATCGACGCCGGCCAGAGGGCCGAAGGTTCGCTGACGGTTGACGGCTGCTGGTTTGAATCCACAATTCATGAAGCCCTGGCCATTTCTTCTGGGCCACGTCATACGACAGTCAAAAACACAGTAATCATCAACTGCGGGCAAGCAATGGAAAGCGGCTATGACTCGGCATTTATCGATGCCGACCATTGTCTTTGCACAGGCAATGTCATCGGTGCCCGCTTTGGCGACAATTACGCCAGAAGCTATACCGGCTTTCTGGATGTGAAAGACTCGCTGCTGTTGTTTAATCACAGGGACGTGTGGGGGATCGCTTACGATAACTGGCAGTGGCATCTTACCCAGATGGATATCCAGGATAATTACCTGACCAAACCTGTCCCATCCTATCATCCCGATAATACCTTATGGAATCCTCAGGATAATCCTGATCAGTTGACTCTGCTGGAACCATTCATAGCCACCTCTTCCAGTACTGTTGGCATTGGGATTGCGATGACGAAAAATGAATATGATATCTCTGAACTCCAGACTGAAAATCAAATCCCGGTGCGTCTGAGTACATTTTCGACAGCTTTTATTTCTGTCGATTACAGCGTCAGCACCCATGAGGGTATCGTCGATGGCGGCACACTGAATTTTATCCCCGGCCAAACAGTCCAGACCATTTATTTCACGCAACCGTTACTTGAAGGCCTTCGACAGGTTCGCGTTTCATTAAGCAATCCGGTCAATGCCGAACTGACCGGCTATTCTTATGTCCTCTATCAAAAACCGTATATCCTCAATAAAACGCTGGTTGCCAAAGGAGACCTCTGGCAGTATTTAAAAGGAACCAGCGAACCGGAAGCGGACTGGAATCAGATAACCTTTACCCCGGGTGCTGCATGGTTAACAGGGGCATCCGGCTTCGGCTATGAGACTGGGACAGGGTATGAAAACTGTATCACCACTCAATTGACCGATATGAAGGGGAAATACATCAGCGTTTATGCCAGAATAGGGTTCTGGATTGAAGACCCGCAGCGGGTCAATACGCTGACTCTCGGCATCCTCTGGGATGACGGCTTTATCGCGTATATCAATGGCCAGCGGGTTGAAAATCAGTATGGGCCAACCAATCCCGCCTATGACCAGCCGGCAAGCACCAGCGATCATGAAACCTGCTGTAATTGTACGCCGGATCAATTCAATCTTTCTTCTTTCATTGACGTTTTGGTACCAGGGTATAATGTCCTGGTCCTGCAGGTCCATAATACCACTCTGGGCAGCTCCGATTTTCTTTTTATCCCTGAACTGTTCAGCGCCGAGTTGCCGACGCCCGGCGATGTAGAACCGGATGGCGATATTGATCTGGATGACTTGCGTGTCCTTGCCGAGGCCTGGCTGGCTGAAAGCGGACAAAATCGCTACCTTCCCGCCTGCGATATCGACAATACGCCATCGGATGGAACTATCAATCTGCTCGATTTAGCGGTATTTTCCGAAAACTGGTCAGCTCAATAGCACTATTTCCACAAACATTTTTGATTTTTAGAGGGGACTCGAACTAGTGCTCTGTAAAGATTAAATCTTCGGGTATAGCGAACGTAATTTACGTCTGGCATCTTCCACTTTAAATTGCCAGTTTACACCTCTTTGTTTTTCATTGGAATTGATCGCCCAGGCCCTCGTTTCCTTTTTGAGCATATCCATATTTATCATCTTTCTATCTTTCAGACACTGTCGCGTCATTGAACTCAGCTCGTTTTCGGCAACATTGAGCCAACTCCCATGTTTGGGTGTGTAATGAAATTCGATTTTTTCCACCAGTTTACGTGCCTGCTCCGGCGGGAAAACGTCGTAAAAAGCTCCCTTGGTATGCGTATTCAAATTGTCACATACCAGAAGAACTTTTCTGGCGTTAGCATAGCGCGTGCCAAGCAGTTCTTCCATCTCCAACGCCCAATCCACCTTCGTACGCCGTGGCCGAACGCTCACATCACGCCAGCCGGACAAGGGTTCTGTAAACATAAAGATACTGGCCGTTCCGGCACGTTCATATTCATAATCCACGCGACGAGGATGAGTCAAGGTGGCCGGAATTGGATTTCGCGTTTCTTTGAGCAGTTGCACAGGCTGTTCATCCATACATAACGCGGGAAAATCCGGATCATACGGCATGGAATAGACGTTCAGAACATCTTCCATACACGCCACAAATTCACTGTTTTTCTCCGGCGGTATCACCCAATACTGAATTTTCCGGTTCGTCATTTGGTTTTTTTTAACGTTGTTCCCACGGTGGTGTGACTGATGGATTCTACGATTCCCAATTCAACCGTTTTCTCCGCGATAAGCCGTAGCGACCAATGGCTATAACCGTCCGGCGGCTCACCTAACCGCAACGCAATAATCTTAGCCTCTTGTTCACCATCGAGCAGCTTTGCACGAGGCGGGGTGTCACGCTTCTTACCCTCCAACGTGACCTCGAAGCCTCTTTCCACCAGAGACTTACAAACATTCGACACCGTTTTGGTACGACATAAGAAAGCTTCGGCAATGGAATGGTGAGCCCAATTGGGGCCATCGGCATCCGCCTTAAGTAAGATTTGGGCACGCTTTACTTTTTGCGAGGTTCCCTTGAGTTTTGCAATCACCTCAACCAAGTCCCGGCGTTCTTGGTCAGTGAGGCGAACAATATACTTTTTATTCATCATGGACTCCATAAATAGTCGCTTACGGAGTCATTATCGGACATACTGAATGCGAATATTTAATTTTTACAGAGCACTAGTTTGTGAGCTTTAATAAAGGTTGGATAAATTCACAGAGATAAACATATATTTTCTTATCGGCAAAGGCTCTGATTCTCATCTGAACTTGAATGCCATCAGTTTCGGTCTTTGTCCGTTCAGAAATTGTTTTTTGACATCCCTACCAAAGTATGAAAATGGTGGTTAACTGTGAGCCGGAAGACCACGCAACCGTTTACACAATAATGTTCATCAATGTCAAGGGATGCATAAATCCCGCCACCTAGAGACGAATCAAAACCAGGCACTTTGAAGAATTGATTTCCATTCTGGCTTCTTAGAGCCCACAATTGTGGGTTTAAGAAGTTTGGAAATAGCTATTCATCTCAAAATGGCTATGGTCAACACAATATTGGCATTAAATCGGGCGGGGTTGGGCGATTACCGCGGCCTGCGGTATCTCAGACACCTCTGCCTGGTCCTATGCCTGCCTGATCCGCCCGGGAATTGAAGCCCAGCGTACACAACAGCCAAACTAAGACAATAGCGTGCTGCGTCTTGAACCGATCTGTGTAATGCTTCAGTTGGAAATGGACAAATCCTTTAAAGTTGGTACTCTATTGTGGATATTTTCGAAAGGGATTTGTTGTGAA
>JAFGHE010000145.1 GCA_016930295.1 Sedimentisphaerales bacterium | reverse complement strand
ATTAATATTTAAAATAGATTATGACTATATAACAAGTTAATTAAAACAAAAGTGTAGAAATAAACCCGCAAGGAGGTTACAGGAGTCAGTATGATGCTAAGATGCTTACTGGCAATTAGTTCTAATACATTTCGCGAAACCCTCAGGCAGCCCGTATATGCTGTGGTTGTTGGTACAACTATGCTGTTGCTGATATTAAGCCCGGCTCTGGCCATGTTTACTTTGGATGATGATAATAAATTACTCATAGATATTGGTCTGTCCACCTTACTGGTAGCGGGTTTATTTCTGGCCGTTTTTGCATCCGCTACGGTTGTCACCGAGGAAATAGAAAATAAAACAGTTTTAACGGTTATCACTAAGACTGTTAGCAGGTTTGTTTTTGTATTGGGAAAATTCCTGGGCATTGCTGCTGCTGTTATTATCGCTCAATATTTCCTTTCATTAGTATTTTTTATGGTAGTTCGTCACGGCGTGCTGGAAAAAGCAAGTGACAAGCATGATTTTGTTGTCATAATCTTGGGCTCGACGGCTTTTTTGGTCGTGTTTATCGTTGGTCTGGCCGGCAATTATTTTTACCATTGGCGTTTTTCCTCAACTGCCATCTTGCTCAGTAGTGTTCTGGGTACCATAGTTATGGGCATCCTGATCATGATTGATCCGGAGTGGAAATTTAATCCAGCGGCCAACCATATAGACCCTAACTTGTTGGGTCCAATAGTGTTAACAATCATCGCCACTTTGATTCTTACGTCCATTTCAGTGGCTGTCGCGACCCGGTTCGGGTTGGTAATGACTATGATAATCTGTATACTCTTTTTTATATTAGGGGCCGGCGTACACTACTGGCTGGGCCCATTAACATCCGGCGAAGGTGTGGCCAAATACCTGGCATGGGTGGGTATGTCGCTGATTCCGTCCATAAATATTTATGTAGTTACCAATGCCATTCAAAATGATCAGGCTGTTCCATTAATATACATTGGACACAGTGCACTATATGCTCTGTTTTACGTATGTGCCGCTCTGATGTTCGCAATTGCTTTATTTAGAACACGGGAAATAAGTTAACATAGAACAGTATCGGCCGTGGATTTTATATAATTATTTATAAATAATAAGGTTATATATATATTATCCCGGCAAAAATGTATATTTTTAGGTCGGCTATTTAGAGTTTTATGTAAAATTTATTGAGAACAAATTGAGGATATTTCACATCTTTATGTCGAGTGAGTTTTCAGCCCTGATAATGGGCATAATTTAAAATATATACCAAAAAACAGCCTGGATAAACAGGTTTTAGACGTTGTAGTTTATATGAATCACCATTTCCGACGCCAGCGTCAAAAGTATTGCGAACGCTTGTTTCTGGATTAAAAACAACGGTTTTAAGTGCCAATATCCTCATTTTGACGGTGATATCATTTCAGCAGACATTTGCCGAACTTGACCTCTATCATTATTAAATTATAATGTAAAGATAAGGCTTTGTTAAGTTAGGTAACTTTGGCAATAGATGAGGAATGAAAAAGAGATGGTTATAAATGTAAATGGCAAAGATCGCGACATACCGGATGGTATGACCATTAAAGATTTGCTTGGGCATCTGAGTGTCAAAGGACCTCTGGCAGTAGAGCTCAACCGGAAAGTATGCCCGAAAAAATTACATGGTCAGACCTTTCTGAACGAATCAGACATTCTGGAGATTGTAACCATCGTCGGAGGAGGATGAATAAGAGCAGTTGAAAAGGTGAACAGGTGAGATTAGAATGAAGTGTAGAATTTTGATTATAGTATATAGATAGAAAGAGGAATTGGATCAATGTCGGAGCAAATTGAAAAGTTGAAGCTGGGGTTGTATGAGTTTTCCAGCCGGCTCATTGTCGGCACGGGTAAATATGCCACGTTTGAGATTATGCAGCAGGCTCTGGAGGCCAGCGGGTGCGAAGTGGTGACCGTGGCCGTACGGCGGGAACGGCTCTTCGACGCCCAAGAGCGGAATATCCTGGATTTTCTGGACCGCAAACGCTATACCCTGCTGCCTAACACTGCCGGTTGTTTTACGGCCGACGATGCCATCCGATGTGCCATGCTGGGCAGGGAACTGCTGGAACTGGATTGGGTGAAGCTGGAAGTGCTGGCTGACAAAAAGACTCTGCTGCCTGACCCTATAGGGACTCTGGAAGCGACCGAGAAACTGGTCAAGGAAGGTTTTACCGTTCTGGTCTATACCAATGACGATCCCGTAGCCGCACGCAGGCTGGAGGAAGCAGGCGCCACCAGTGTCATGCCGGCCGCCGCGCCGATAGGCTCCGGCCAGGGTGTGCTCAATCCCAATAACATCCGAATCATCCTGGAACAGGCCCACGTGCCTATCATTGTGGATGCCGGCGTTGGCACGGCCAGCGACGTAACCATCGCCATGGAACTGGGCGCCGAAGGCGTCCTGCTCAACACCGGCGTAGCATGCGCCAAGAATCCCGTGCTGATGGCCCAGGCCATGCGCCACGCCATCGAAGCCGGGCGCGCCGCCTACCTGGCCGGGCGCATCCCCAAAAAACTCTACGCCACCGCATCATCACCCATGGAAGGGACGATTGGGAGTTAGAACACGGATCGCACTGATCTTACGGATTTACACGGATTATATTTTGCCACAAAAAGGCTCAATGGTCTATGTTCCTGTTGGCAGGTGATAAGGAATGATTCTACAAGCTGGAAGCCCCGATGAATAATCGGGATTTTCGACTTGCGCTACATTAATCTAGAGGCTGGGTGTCCTTTTCTTTAAAGGGGTAAAGTTTGAGCTACTTTGTAGATATTAGTTTTCTTTGTCTGGTGTTTAGTAGAGTATCGATGGTGTTGAGTTCGGTGGGGGTGAGGGTGATGTGGGCGGCGGGGGCGGTTTCTCGGATTTGGTTTGGTTTTCGGGCGCCGACGATGGCGGCGGTTACTTCGGTTCGTCGCAGGGTCCAGGCGATGGCCAGTTGCGAGAGGGTAATGCCTTTGGCCTGGGCCAGGGGTCGCAGGGCGTCGACGAGTTCGAGAGTGGCGGAGAGGGCCGGGTCTTTGAAGTCGTCGCTTTTTTTTCGGTGGTCGCCGTCGGGCAGGTTTTGCAGGCGTTCTTTGGTGAAGGCGCCGGTGAGGAGGCCGCGGTTCATGGGGGAGTAAACCACCACGCCGATGTGATTTTGCGCGCAATAGCCGAGCAGTTCTGATTCACATTCGCGCCGGATCATGTTGTAGGGGGGCTGGAGGGAGGCGATGGGGTGAATGTCTTTGATTCGTTCGAGGTCCGCGATGCGATAATTGGAGACGCCGATGTAACGGACCTTGCCATCTTTGACGCATTGGGCCATGGCGGCGAATCCTTCTTCGATATCCTCGTTGGGGTCGTTCCAGTGCATCTGGTAGAGATCGATGGTATCGACGCCGAGTCGTTTGAGGCTGTTTTCACATTCCTGGATAATGCTTTGTTTTTTGAGGATGCCGAATCGATCGCGGGTGTCATCCCATCGGACGCCGCACTTGGTGGCGATGATTGGTTTTTGGCTGATTTGTTTGAGGGCCCGGCCGACGACCTCTTCGCTGCGGCCGTAGCCATAGATGGGGGCGGTATCGATCCAGTTGATGCCGGCGTCCAGGGCTTCGGCTATGGTCGTGATGGAATCGGCATCATCCTGTGGTCCCCAGCCGAACAGCCAGGGGCCGCCCATGGCCCAGGCGCCGAGTCCGATGCGAGTAAGTTCCAGGTCGGTATTGCCGAGTCTTTTGGTTTGCATGGTGGTCCTTTCTGTATATTGAGTCTTTTGGTCTGGTTCTGATATTATAGGATTTATCCTGATAATGCAAGGGGGGCAGAGTGGAGGAGTTGATCAGGAGATCCCCGAGGTATCGAGACTTCGTTTCACTCAGAAGCGGAAAGAAATTACAAGCTAAATCTTGAACTCTTAGCGCGGGTATGGAGTTGACAGGTAATGGTTTATGTTTCTGTTGGCAGGTGAGCAGGGGATTGAGAAGCATGCTTAAGTTTCGCTATCGCTGTGTGTAGGTATGCCACCCATTATTATATCCTGTTAATCTTTCTAAAATGTTTTGGGGGTGATAAGCACCCCTGGGCTTGTCAGCAGAGAGGTGACACCCGCTGGGAAAATGTTCTGGCTTTTGGGGTGGGGATTTTATATTCTGGTGAGGGTAAGATGATGTAAGATACACTGTGTAAGTGATTAAGGATAGTAACGATTATTGCCGGACATGACAGGTTGGATGTGAGTTGGTTTTTATCGCCGGAGGGTCCGGTCGCAGGGACATTGAGTGGCTATGAACAACGCGAGGAGCAGATTCAGTTGGCCGAGGCGATTGACGCGGCGTTTGGCCAGTCCCGGCATCTGATTGCGGAGGCGGGCACGGGGATCGGCAAGAGTTTTGCCTATATCATCCCGGCGGTAAGCTGGGCCATGAAGACGAATAAGAAGGTGGTAATCAGCACCTATACGATTTCTTTGCAGGAGCAGTTGATCTATAAGGATATTCCGTTTATCCAGAAGGTGAGCGGGCTCAAGTTTGTGACGGGTCTGGCCAAGGGGCGGGGCAATTATGTGTGCTGGCGGCGTCTGGAGCAGGCGCGGAGTCGGGGGGCAACGCTTTTTGATGAAAGTAACCATGTGGACCAACTGGAGATGATCCGGCACTGGGCGTTGGCGACCAAAGACGGGTCGTTGAGTGACCTGGGATTTGTGCCGGCCCATGCGGTATGGGATATGGTCGGCAGTGACAGTAATATGTGTGCCGGGCGGGGATGTACGCGGTTTGAGAGTTGTTTTTATCAGATCGCGCGGCGTCGGCTGTTCGGCAGCCATCTGATCGTGGCCAATCATGCGCTGTTATTTTCGGATCTGGCAGTCCGTCAGCAGGGGGGTAAGATCCTGCCGGATTTCAAGCTGGTGGTGCTGGATGAAGCCCATAATATGGAGAACGTGGCGAGCAAGCATTTCGGACTGCGCCTGAGCAATTATCAGATGTATTTTCTTTTAAATCGATTGTTTAATCCCAGGACGGAAAAGGGGATACTGGCATCTCATAAAAACGATACGGTTTTGCGCCTGCTTTTGCGGGCTCAGCAGGGGGACGACGATTTTTTTAATGAGGTGTTGAATTTTCATGCACGGCACCTTCAGGGTGGGCATGAATCGAAGGATAGTATTCGGGTGGTCATCCCGGATGGATTTGCCAATGTGCTCAGCGGGCCTTTGAATGATCTGGGATTTTATCTGCATCAACTGGCCCAGGAGGTATCGGAAGAACAGGAGGCGCTGGAGATTGACGCGTACGGCCGGCGGTGCATGGATTTTGCCGGGGTGGTGGATGCGTTTATCTCTCAGAAGATGCCGGAGTCGGTGTATTGGGTGGAGGCGAGCCGGCGTCGTCAAACGCCGCGTGTGGTTATCAGTGCTGCGCCGCTGAACATCGGGCCGACCCTGCAGGCGGTCCTTTTTGAGCCCTGTGATTCAGTAATTATGACCAGTGCGACCCTGAGTACCCGTGGCCGTCAGGACGGATCTGAAGGCGCCGGCAGTGAGCAGAGGGGATTTTACTTTTTCAGGTCACGAATTGGTATCGAGGATTGTCAGGTGCTGCAACTGGGGTCGCCGTTCAAATATGAGGAACAGGTGAAGGTGTATGTGGAGGCGACTCTGCCGGATCCTATAAAGGAGGCATCGGATTTTCTGGAACAGTCGGTGGCGGCCATGGAAAAATATCTGCTGCAGACACAGGGCAAGGCCTTTATTTTATTTACGAATTTCCGGCAATTGCGGCATACGGCAGAGCGTCTGGCGGACTTCTGCCGGGAGCATGATCTGTTGCTGCTGGAACAGGGCCGCCATCATGACCGGTCGGTGTTGCTGGAAGAGTTTCGGCGGAATACCAACAGTATACTGTTAGGTACGGACAGTTTCTGGCAGGGAGTGGATGTGCCGGGCGAGAGTCTCAGTAATGTGATGATTGTGAAGCTGCCGTTTTCCGTGCCGGACCATCCGCTGCTGGAGGCGCGTCTGGAGCAGATTCGCAGCCGGGGGGGCAGTGCCTTTTTCGATTACCAGTTGCCGGAAGCGGTCCTGAAATTCAAGCAGGGATTCGGACGGTTGATCCGAACGAAGAAGGATAAGGGGATTGTGGTTATTCTGGATAAGCGCGTGATTCGCAAAAGCTACGGGCGGGCATTCTTTCAGGCACTACCGGAATGTCCCGTTGAAGTAGTGAAAGAATAAGGTTATTGCCTGGGGCAAGCTTTTATGTGAGAGGCTCAATCAGGGAGAACTATGTCCTATAATGGGGATGGTGGGGGGGCGAATCCCGAATAATAACTTATAGTAGTATAAGGATTTTACTTACACGATGTCGGGCGGATTCGGATGTTTCTTCGGGGGAGTTGAGGAGATATTTCCTGAATCGCACTATTACTATGAACGGCATGATACTTATGGGACGAATGTATCTGTGTTTTATGATTAAGTCATGCTGAGCTATTAAGTTGGGTGGGAGATTGGTCGATTTAATAGATAAGAAAACCAGCCGAGGAACCGGTATAAATTCCAGGTGGTTATGTGTAAAACACATAAACCAGATACTGATGCTATATAAGGAGAGACAACAGATGCCTGATGAATCCAAAGGAATTAATCCGAAATTAATAACAGCATTTGTCAGTTCCACGCGGAATGTGTTGAGCATGATGGTGGGAGTGGAATCTGAAATTGGTAAACCTGCCCTTAAGACTGAATCGAAACCTTGTTATGATGTATCCGGGATCGTTGGTTTTTCCGGAGAAGTGGCCGGTTCCGTGGTAATCAGTTTTCATGAGGAGGCAGCCTTAAGTATTGTGGAGGCGTTCTGTGGGGAACGGATAGAAGTTGATAATCCTGATTTTGCCGACGCGATTGGCGAACTATCTAATATGATTGCGGGCAATGCCAAGAAGGATTTTGGTTTGGAGGCGAGCATTGGTATACCCAGTGTCATCATCGGGCCGGAGCATACCCTGGCCCGTCTTTCTGATGTGCCGTGTATTGCGATTCCGTGTTCCTCGGAAGTCGGCAATTTTTCCGTTGAAGTGAATATTAAACAAGTATCTAAAGTTACCGTATAATCTGGAGGATATTGGAGATGAAAATTTTATTGGTAGATGATTCCCGAACCATGCGTAACATCTGGAAAAAGGTTATTTCCAGCATCGATGGCAGCGAAGCGGTGGAGGCCGGAGACGGTAATGAAGGTCTGGCCGCCATCGAGAAGTCAGGTCCTTTTGATTTGATGCTGATTGACTGGAATATGCCGAACATGGATGGTCTGAGTATGGTCAAGAAGGTTCGTGAAACCGACAAAAGCACTGCCATTATTATGGTTACAACTGAAGCAGAAAAGCCTCGCATTATTGAAGCGATCAAGGCCGGTGTGAATAATTATGTAGTAAAGCCCTTCACGCCGGACACTCTTAAGGATAAGATCGATGAGACCATGAAGAAAGTCGGGGCTGCGAGCTAATTTAATAAGCACACGTACGGGTTGAAGTACGCGGCTAAGGGGTTATTTTATGCCGCTTACCGAAAGCAAAATATACCGGGTAAATGTCAGCAGCGATGCACTTACGGCGACGTTGTCTGTCAATGGAGACACTCCCCCCGATGGTCCCATAGCTGAAGATATTATCAAAGAAGTCGGTGTTTTGGGTATTATCGTTGATGAACAGGGCACCAGAAATATTGAGGCCTATGTATCGGCTCTGAATAAGAATCAGATTCCTGAACCAATCATCATTGCCCAGGGAACCCCGCCCACTCATGATAAGAATGGTCGCATAGAAAAACTTTTTGACAAAGTATTAGAAGAAAACGCCGAGACAAAGGCGTTGGAAGGTGAATCTGACAAGGAAGCGGAATCTGTTAAGGAAGATACATCTGTTAAGGAAGGTGGGCCGGAGGGTGCAGGAGAACCGGGTGAGGGATGTTCCCCGCGTGCAGATGTCAAAGCTCAGAGTCATTACGAGCGCAGCAGTATCATTAACGTTAAAAAGGATCAGCCTTTAATACGGATAATACCTCCGGATCGGGGCACTGATGGGACGGATGTTTACGGTAAACCCATTCCGCGTAAACTGGGACGTGAGGCTTATTTGCGACTGGGTAACAATGTGCGTCAGGAAGAGGACATCATATATGCCGACACGAATGGTAAAGTGGAATGTACCATAGAAAAGATATGGGTGGATGAGAAGCTGGAAATAAAGAGCAATGTTGATTTTTCGGTGGGGAATATTGATTTTGACGGGGATATCGAGATACCCAAAAACATTCTGGATTTGTTTAAGGTATGCACGCGTTCGTCTATTACGGTTCGCGGAGTGATTGAGGCGGCCTGTGTTCATGCCGATTTGGATATCAACGGTTTAGGCGGTATGACAGGCAAGGAAAAGGGTGAATATTCGGCGGGACGTGATATCAATGCCAAGTATATCACGAATGCCAAGGTACAGGCGGGCCGGAATATTACCGTGTATTCTGAAGTGGTTCACTGTGATCTGGTGTGTAATGGTATGCTGACCGTGGAGAACGGTCCCCTGGTAGGCGGTCGGTCGGTAGTTAAAAAGGGATTAAAGATAAAACATCTCGGATCGGAAGCGGGCACCAAGACGCTGGTCGAAGTGGGAGTCGATGCTGATTTGAAGGCAAAATATGAAGAGGTGGCCCCGGTCGTCAAAGTGAAGCGAATAAAGGCTCAGAAAGTTCGTCAGACGGTTGAACCGCTGATGCGAAATCAGAAGCACCTGAATTCAGAGCAAAAAGAGAAGGCTACCGAATTACTGTATATGGCCTCGGAACTGGAAGAGGAGGCCGAAGGCCTGGTAGAGGAGTTGCGTCAGGTCTATCAAAAAGCCGAAGAAGAATCGGTACAGGAAATAGAGGTAACCGGCCGCATGTATGCCGGGGTGACGATTCGTTTCCCGCGGGTTGAGGCGGTGGTGACCAGAGAATTCAAAGGACCTCTGAAGATTGTACCCCGTAAGGTCCAGGGTGTGCTTCGGGTGGTTGCGATTGAAAGTGAGAATGGTTCCACTCATACCCTGGATACGGGTTCTGCCGGGGACGATTTCTGGGAAGCAATGATGGAATTGTTAGCCCCACCCTCCGAGCCCGACCAGAAACCTGCCTGACTATCCATTCGGGTAATCTAATATATCTCAAGTCTGTCAGGCGCCGGCGTCCAAAGTGTGGTGAAGCTTTGATTCTGGCTTATAAAGCCTGTTTAGATAGGTAAAATTGGCTTTTGAGGGTAGCAACCTGTCAGGGATTAGCCAATTAGGGTGTTTACATCGTCTTGTGTGATACGTGAGGCTTTTTTGTCGAGTTTCTCACTGAGCCAGCTCAAGATGCCGGGCGTATAGGGGAGTTTTCCATTTTTCAGGATTTGGCAGAGGTGTTCATCCCGGCGGGCTCGTTCTTTGTTCTTTTTGAGAGAATTTTCACGGCGGGTTACTGTGGCCCGGACCAAACGTTTATTAAATCTGTCGCGTCGGCGTCCCATATTTTTAAAGCTCCTGTATATAAGTAGTTATGTAATTCAGAGTCAGGTAAAACATTCTATTATAGAGTTAAAATTATTGGTGTCAAGTACTTTTCATTTCACATTTTTGGCGTAGAAATTATCATTTTATTTTGGACCCATTTGCCGATAGATAGCCAATAGTGTATAAATAATATAAACCAACAGGCCATACCAATGATTGTATTTAGAAAGCAGCTAAAAAAAACCGTTTTTTATATAATGTTTAGCCTGTTCTGGGTTGATGCGGGGGAGGGAGCCGATGGTCCCCAGCGGGTACGTCAATTACTGAATAAACCGGCTAACAAGAAGGCAAATTTTTCTATTCATTTTTGTGATGCGGGTACGGGTAAAACTGTATTTTCTCATAATGACAAGAGTCCACTGATACCAGCCAGTAATATGAAGCTTATCACAACCGCCGCGGCCATTGATCAACTGGGTGCGGATTTTACTTATAAAACAGAATTTGGCTTATGGCAGGGTAATCTGGTCATTATTGGGCGGGGAGATCCGCTTATCGGCGATCCGGTGCTGGCCCAGCGGGATGGGCATGATATCTATGAAGTATTTCGCCCGCTGGTGGAACAGTTACGTCGGCGGGAGTTGACGGAGATACCCGGAGATTTACTGGTTGATGATACATTTTTTGATAATGAGCGTTTTCATCCGTCATGGCCGGTGGAACAGGCCAACCGATGGTATGCCGCCCAGGTATCGGCGTTGAATTTCAATGATAATTGTGTGGATATTATTATTACACCGTCCGGACAAATCAATCAGGCGACCACTTATAGATTAAGCCCTGATACATGCTATGTTACGATAACCAATAAATGTACTTCCATAACAAAGGGTTCTAACACGTCGGGAGGCTTGCGTCCGGCGGGGACCAATGACATTACGTTGACCGGGAAATGCCGGGCAGAGCAAACGATAAATGTGACAATCGATCGACCCGGCGCATATTTTGGATTTGTATTAGCCGAGTATTTGCTGCGGCAGGGTATCATCATACAAGGGAAGTTGAAGATAGTCGATAAGGGATTTACGGACAGCCTGGGGCGGTTACCACCTGATTTCGAAGTGCTCTACACGCACCGGACATCGCTTAAGGAGGTGCTGGATACGTGTAATCAGCGTAGTCTGAATATGGCGGCGGAATGTCTGATGAAGACATGTGGCGCCTATTATACCGGCAGAGAAGAGGGGAAGATACCGGAGGGGATGGCGATTCATCAAGGTTCGTGGCCGGCGGGCCGGGCGGCGATAGCCGGATTTCTGGGGAAATTAGAAGTTGATCCCGGGCACTATAAGATTGATGACGGCAGCGGGCTCAGCCGGGAAAATAAAATTTCAGCTGGTTGTATGACGAGTGTTCTAAAGTATATGTTCAGTCATGAACAATGGGAGCTTTATCGGGAGTCCCTGTCAACTCCGGCCGAAGGCACGCTGGCCCGACGGCGCCGTTTCAACGATGATTCCTACGAGGATCGTATTTTTGCCAAGACGGGATATGTCAATAGGGTTCGGACCCTGAGCGGATATTGTAAAACCAACAGCGGCCGGTGGCTGGCGTTTTCCATTTTGAGTAACAATCCCGCGGCCTCAAATTCGGTGATTGACCAGATTGTTAAAATGATGATGGAGTAGACGCCGGCGTCAAAAGTGCTGCGAGCGTTTGTTTCTGGATTATAAACAGCGGTTTTATT
>JAFGHE010000144.1 GCA_016930295.1 Sedimentisphaerales bacterium | reverse complement strand
CCTGCCGCACCAAGGAACCGCCCCTGGAAGAAATCCAGCCGGACCACCTGGTAGCCTGCTGGAAAGCCAGAGAAATACTTTCAAATATGTAAATTTTAATAGGTAGTTTTGATATTTGATTTTTAATATTTTATATTAATACGGTATTGGAGTCATTCAATTGAAGTCAAATGGTGACCTGCTGGAAATTAAAGATATTAAAACATACTTTCCTATCCGCAAAGGAATCTTTTCACGGGTTTCGGCATGGGTCAAGGCCGTGGATGGGGTAAGTTTGAGTATCCCCTCCGGCAAAACCCTGGGACTGGTCGGTGAAAGCGGTAGTGGCAAGACCACCCTGGGCCGGTCTATTCTGCATCTGATACCCCCCACCAGTGGTAACGTGATATTTAACGGCCAGGATATCAGCACCTTGTCTTCGGAACAGTTACGTCAACTCCGCCGGAACATGCAGATCATCTTCCAGGACCCGTTCGGCTCACTCAATCCCCGCATGACCGTGGGTAACATCGTGGGCGAGGCCATGACTGTGCATAAAATCGCTCGTGGAGAAGAGAGAAAGGACAAAGTGGCCGCTCTCTTGGATAAAGTAGGTCTCTCCCCTTCTCACATCAATCGCTATCCGCATGAATTCTCCGGCGGGCAGCGCCAGCGTATTGGAATCGCCCGGGCACTGGCCCTAAACCCAAAATTTATTGTGTGCGATGAGCCGGTCAGTGCCCTGGATGTCTCGATCCAGTCACAGATTATCAACCTGCTCATGGACCTGCAAAATGAACTGGGGCTGACATACCTGTTTATCGCCCATGACCTGGCGGTGGTGGAACATATCAGCGATTTTGTAGCCGTAATGTACCTGGGCAAGATCGTGGAATACGCCCAGGCTGAGCATATTTACAACGAACCCAAACACCCCTATTCCATGGCCCTGCTATCATCAGTGCCTCACCCTGACCCCAAACACCGCCGGAAACGAATTATACTGCGCGGCGAAGTACCCAGCCCGGTTAACCCTCCATCAGGATGCCCCTACCATCCACGCTGTCACATGGCCATAGACCGCTGCAGCAAGGAAGTACCCCAACTGGAAGCCAAAGGCGCCGATCCCCATCATATCGCCTCGTGCTGGATCACGAAATAGTTGATGCGACCGTCAAAAGTGATTATTAATTATTAAAACCATGGTTATTAATTCAGAAAAAACCGTTCGAAATACTTTTGATGCTGGCGTCATAGCTGTCATTCCAAAAGCTGGTATTATAATCTGACTTCCGGAGATATAAATCGCAGCAAGGAATCATAACCCCATCGGAACAGGGTATAATCGCCACAGTCGATACGTACCCGGCCGGACATATACGGCCGGACCGGCAAATCAGCCAGCGTATCTTTATCCAGCTCAATCGTTACTTCATAAACAGTTTCTATCGGCTTTTCCTGTTCTGCCACCGGATCATATTCGGTGAGCACCTCGCCGCCCACCTTGTTACTCAGAGCAAGTTTCTCGCCAAACAAACCCATACTGTCCTCCGGCCGGGAATTAATCCCGGTAATACGACCCTTAAATTTTTTACTGCCAAAGGCATAAAGCATCAGTCTGGCTTCCTGACCCAGATGATCATCCGACTTGAAAACACGGGCGTAATTCTTCTCTGTAACCCAGACCCGGGCGGCCATCTCTCGAGTATCAGCCAACAGCAACATCGGCGCCGAACGCGGCACATATTTCCCACCCATTTCTCTGATCTCGTCCTGCAGCGTTATAATTTCCGATTCAAAAGGCACTTTAACCTGTTGCGCATCCACGAATTCCTGTATTCGTTGTTCTTCCTGAATCAGAGATTCAAGACGCTGCCTTGATTGTCCTGCCTGCACGTCATTATTCAGTTGCTGAAACTGATCAATATCCATTTCCAACTGCTCAATACTGGTTCGTATCGCTACGGCCTTGCTTCCCAGTTCGTAATTTTCCAGCGTGGCAATACATTCATCCTGGTTCAGCCAAGCGCCTTCCTTAACATTGTCCTGCCAGCGCACGATACCCTCCACCCCCGAACGAAGCCACTGGGTACGAGTCGGCTCCAGGATAAAGTTCAGGGTTACATGTTGTTGCAATGGCCAGAACAGTATCCCCCCGGTGACCAGGCCACATACCACCAGGATCAACACCAGACGCACATTCGTTATACCCAGTTCCCGGCGCTGTCCGGCAATCATCGTACCACTCCTGGCCAGCGGATAAAACAGCATAGTAGAAATAGAGATTATCATAAAAAATCGTCCAAAAAATTCCAGATGAATCCCTTTCAGGATCCGGTACACCGTAAACGTAATAGCGAAAACAATAAACCAGCGATACAAAAAGGACGAAACCGCGTAAAACGGAAAAATACAGCGAAATCGATGCTCTTCCGGCAGTTCACTGGTTTGACCACCCAGAATAAACCGTATAAACAGATTACGCATCATAACGCCCGCCCGCTGACGCAGATTGGGAACCTCAATCAAATCCATCATAATATAATATCCATCAAATCGCAAAAGCGGGTTGGCATTAAATAAAATAGTGGAAATAGAACAGATAAATATGGTATTAAAGGCAAAGGCATGGATAAAACCGGGCTGATCGGTAAAATACCATACAACCGTAGCCAGGGCGGCCACCATAAGTTCGCTTAATATCCCCCCGGCGGTAACCAGCAGCCGCTGCGCCTTACTGGCGAATGTCCATGAATCAGTAATATTACAATACAGTAACGGCATGAACACCAGTAACAATAAACCCAATTCATGCACTTCTCCGCCGTAATTTTTACAGGTCAAACCATGGCCAAACTCATGCAGCGCCTTCACCAGCCAAAAAGCCAGGAATAATATGGGTAAATTATATATCGTATAGAAACTGTTGCGGTACATGGCTGAGACATCCGACCAGCGGGCTATCAACAGACCAAACGCCACTGCCAAAAGCAGCAAATACAACAGGAAAAATGTCCGGCTCCAGATAAAACGAATATAGGGCATGATACGATCGAAAAATTTGTCCGGATCCCACAGCGGAATCTTAATAAATAGAAAATTCGTGATTTGTCCGAAAAATTTCGCGCGCCGGCGTTTTTTGGCCATATCGAACATGAGCTCATCCCGATGAGGCTGGGTCATGATTAACAGGTTTTTGCTTATCAGGGAACTGATAAATACGCCAATCTCCCGGTTGGAAAGTTCCATACTGCTGAACTGGCGATGATGCGCCTCTTTGAGTTCATCCAGCGTCACACCCTTATGCAACTGCTCAATGATAAAATGTTCCTCGCGATTAAAACGATAATACCGCAGGGACAACGGATCCTTATACACCCAGTAAGGCTGGCCGTCGTATATCTGGGCAAACGAGACTAACTCCGGTCGTAATCGGGGTAACTGTCCTGTTGTTATGGAAACGTTTTCCGGCATGATAACTCTCTGTTAATCCTCCTGTAATAAGTTTTAAAGGTCTTCCGGAAACTCCACCCGGGCCCGCATGCCCGGACGAAAACGATACGGATACGTTCCTTCCGGCAACTGGTCAGAATTTTCTAAAAGCGGATTTTCAAACTCCACATTAATCTGAAATTTACCCACTGTGGTTATAGTGGGACTGATAAATACAATCGTCGAATCCAGGGGCCGAGTCTCTCCTTCGACAAACACCCGCAGTGTCCGGCCTATCTCAACCTTATTGAGCATCTCCGTGGGCAAGTCATGACGCACCTGCAGACGATCCACTTTCATCATGGCCACTGCCGGGGAGGGCAGATTCGTCTGAATCAACTCGCCGACCTCCAGCCGTTTATAATTCCGGCCCTCCAGATTCTTCACACTGGAAAATGGCACAATCACGCCATCGATAGGCGAGCGGATAGTGTGCTCTTCCAGAAACTTAAGATTACTGCGCAACCTCAGTTCCAATAGCTTTCGATCATACTCCACATTCTGCACGGCCAGTGCCGCCAAATCTTTCCGCTGGGTCGCCTCTTTCATTTCCTTTTCCGAGGCCACCCGGGTACCACCAAACTCCTTCGGATTAAGTTCATAGAGATCCCTGATGATCTTCCAGTTATCCTCCTCGTAGGCTTTTTTAATTTGGGCTTCTTTAGTGGCGATCTCCTGATTCTGCCGGATCTGGGCCCGGAGAATTTCAACCTCCGCCTCAATCCGTTCCGTATCCAGTTTAATCAGTAACTCCCCTTTCTTAACAAAATCCTGCTCTTCATGGGCAATCTCTTCCACAATACCGCTCACGGCCGCGGTTAACACCACCGTCTTCTGCGCCTGTAAAAACTGATCAAAGCGATCCACCCTGACGAAACCGACATCCTGGGCCTCACCCGTCTGGGAAAAACTCACAAAATACACTATTAAAACCGTTACCAACAAAACGACTGATAACATTTTATATCTGGACTGCATCTCAAATACTCCCTGTTAAATCTTACAAAATATATTCTTTGCACCCGGGTACATCTATTTCAAAACCAGCTCACACGTATGAAATTTATGAAATCGTGCGTCAAAGCATAGAAAAAACTGCGCCGGTCGCATTCGATCGCCACTTTACCTTCCATACCCTGACGCGGAATAATAATATCATCCAGATCATCAGGCTGGGCCACTCTCACCTCGATTACATTACGATACTTTTGAGGACCCGTGGAAAAAACCTGGGCCTTACGCGCTACCGACAGCACCTGAGTGGGAAAAATCCTGTCAGGATACGCATTGAGAATCACGCGGGCCGGAAGAGTCTGATCCTTTTCCAGCCGGTCGTACGCCTTAAGCAGTTCACCCGACTCATTCTCCGCCACATGCACCAATAACTGCCATCCCGATTCATCCGGGATGATCTCTAAAACGGATTCTCCTCTGATGACCGGTTTGGCCGTCAACTGTTTTATCTGGGTCTCGCCGGTTATGACCGTTCCATTGACCGGAGCGACAATCTGATATTGGGCCTTCTGCTGCATATATTTATCAAGTTCGGCCTGTAAGGCTTCCCGTCTTTTGTCATACTGTTCGGTCAACGTGGTCTGGCCGTTATTACGAGCTTGATCACGCGCCATCTCGGTTTCACTAATGGAACTTTCCACTCTCTGTATTTCACTATTAATCAGGCGCATATCCAGACTGGCCAAAACCTGCCCCTGTTTAACTCGCCGATCTTCCGGGATAGTAACCGATTCGATCACCCCTTCCTGCTCGACATAAAGAATCCGGCCGTTGACAGGTACCAGTTCGGCAGTCCCAATGACTTTCACCGGCCATGGTATCAGAAACGGAGCCAACACCACCGCTAATGCCGCGGCAATGTAAACAAGCCGCCTGAGACCTCGAACAGCATAGAGTTTGTCCCGTATCGCTCCCAACGGCCGCGTGAGCAGGGACAGGGGCATATCCCGATACGCAAGACTATTGCTAAAGGCACTGGCTGCTTCCTGGAGCATGCCATCAATTCTTTTTCTTTGAAATTGATCGAACTTCTCCTCCGTGGCCTTTTCCACCACGAGTGCTCCCACTACCCTGTTCTCCTGGCGGATGGGAAATATTCCCATCACTATCGTACCCGCCTGGAGCATGTATAATCGGGCCATGGTCAATAAATCGTCTGCCTGATCCGCCGCCTGGGATACTGCCGCATCAGGATTTTCCACAATTAAAACCTTATCATTACGGCATACCTGCCGGGCAATTACTGATATACTCTGGATAAAGTTGCTCTTCACCGCCACCGACTCCAGACCTGAAACCGCATCCATCCGGAATTTGCCCCGGCTCGAAAAGGTTCCGGCCATACAGCGAAACACTCCCAGCAGTTCCTGGGCATAATTCGCCAGAGCATAACAACTCCGACGCGGATCCAGTGAGTGGTGCAGAGAACTGACATACTGACGGTATCGGCTCTCCTGCCTGATCTGATCCTCCAGTTCCCTGATTTGCTGCCTCTGTATGAATACCCCGGCCCGTTCACATAAACCCTGCACAAAACCAAGATAACCCCGGATAGCACGGGGATCCACATCAGTCGGCGAAATAAGCAATAATATCGCCGCTAAGCTATTCATGCTAATAATCGGGACAAACATCAAGGCATGAGAACTGTCATTATTGATCCCTGCCTTTCCTAAACCACCGTCAAAAATATCCGCACCACCCTGGGCCGGCAGCACCACCGGACTGTAAGTCTCGATTACTTTCGCCAGGGCCGCTTTTAATACAGTATTATGCGCGCCCTCCTCCTCCAGACCCGCACATGACAAATTCATATGACATACTAACTGTACACCCCCACCTTCATCCATCTTCCAGACCGCGCCACCCTCACCTATTACCGATATCAGCAATTCCAGAAATATGCGAAAATACTCCGGGGTACTTCGCTCGGATACACTAAGCTGTGAAATCTCTCGTTCCAGACTGGCGAGTTTTTCCTGAAAGGCATTTATCTGGGAATCTGTAGTCATTGTCATCCTAATCCTGAATGTTTATAAATTATTGATTTAAATGAGCTTATACGTAGCCCACCAAAATCTCGTCCCCGGGGAGAATTCCTTCCTACTCCTTTTCCGGGTTATTGGTCACCATAGTGTAACATAACCCATTCCGTATTTAAACCTTTTTCCTCTATAAAAAGTAAAGGCCCGATCTTGCGACCGGGCCTTTTACTATTAGGCACGAAAACTCTTTTGTTGGGCTCTCGTTTAGACTTACTTTTTATTCACCTACAATACTCCGGATCGACCTTGCAACATTGACAGTAGTGACATCATCAAATATGCTGTTAATCAGAGCACCATTAGTCCTGATCCTGACACCATTATCGAACGACGAACCGATATTCAGGGTTCCTGTTGTGCCATGCACCGCACTGTTCATCATCTTGTAGGCCGTTACAGTTCCGGCGCCATCCATCACTGTCACGTTCTTGGCAATATTGGCGGAAAGATCGCTGACCCAGCCACCAATAAAGGCCTTGTTAAGAGACTTACCGATACTGATGTCACCGGCATCATCACTGACCCACAGGTTCTGAACACCCTGGGGAGCAGTCAGCACATCCAGTTCACCATTGACAACTACACTCTTGAGATTGAGTTTGCTGCCCAGGGCCACTGTCACAGTACCAAGGTGAGCGGCGCCATCGACACTGAGATCGCTGTTGCCTCTGCCGGCCTTGGTATCGTTGGCAATCTTATTCAGATCCTGAACCGTCGGAGTGCCTTCCACACTGATCAATGCGGCAGAGCCGTTTCCAACCAGCGATACATCCCATACCTTACCGAAGATAGCTTCCCATTGGGCTTCCGTACGGTTGCCGCCCTTGAGGTAAAGGGTCTGGGTGGTTGCATCATCAAGCATGGTCACGGTATCGCTTGGAGCCGCCTTGGTCAGGGTCCCGCTATCGGTCACCGCTGCATCAATCGTGGCGCCATCCTGAACCTCCATATAATAGAAGTTGAACGCATCCAGATCAGCAGCACTTCCGATATTACCATTGACATAAATTTCATCAATCGCACTATCAGATGTAATTGTGCCGTCCCAGGCGCCATCGACAACTAGTTCATCCACGAAACCAAGAAGCGCCATGCTGGCGCCGGAGGCCAGACCGCCAATCAGGGTAATGTCATCACCATCGACCACCGCAATAGTACTGGACCCGGTTACACTGACATCCAGATCATCCGTATCCAGCGGGGAGGCCTCAGATACGACATTCTCGCCACTGATAATCAAGATACCAACTCTATCGGTATTCCAGGAACTGTCAGCATCGCCCTGACTGGAAGAGAAGTTCGGGGCAATGATTCGGCCAATGGCGGCTTCATAGGGAACGGTCAGTTCCACAAAGCAGGTGCCGGCAGGTACCTGAATACCACCAAAGGCGCCGCCAACATTAATATCAGCCGCCATCTCACCGGCAGGCACATAGATTGTACCCATCGCCAGGGTTGTCCAGAAGGCACTTCCCTGTACCAGGGTCGGATCACCGGCCGCAGTAAAGACCGCTTCGTTGGCATTACCCGTAACAATATCCAGATCCAGATTGGTATTCTCATTATTGTTCAAACCGATGTCACCGGCTTCCGCCAGGATACCACCCACGAACCAACTGGGTACTCCGCTGAGACCGAAGTTGGTACTGAGAGTGGTTGCCAGCGTGGTCGCGGCCGCTGCCAGGGTGCCTTCACTGATGAAGCTACCTTCAATATCGCCACTGGCCACAATGTCGCCAATGGATTCACCGGCCTTCACATCACCAGTCGCATCTATATCACCATTAAGGGCTACGATATAACCCATGGCGCCATCAATGTCCGCAGTAATGGTCACATCACCTTCGGCCACTACACCGCCGGCATTTTCAGCGGTAATCGTACCGTTGTAGCTCAGATCAGCCGCATTATCGCCGGAAGCATTATCAAGGGCGGTAGGCGCGTCAACCACATCCGTAGCTGTAATCAGGGCCTGCAGAGTTGCGGAACTCGGAATCGTAACATCATCGGCCGCTACTACAACGCCCACATCACTCGGACTGCTTACATTGACTGTGCCATTATCCAGTGCATAAATATCACCAATAACAATAGCATCACCACTGGCGCTGGCCACCGTTATGCTGACCAGGGCGCCAATACCATAAATATCACCTAAGGTATCTGTAGCGCCAATGGCGCCGGCGGTATATTGTAATACAATGGAACCGCCGCCACTTGTCACGGAATCCTGGTCACCCAGATCACCGGCCACGGTATGATCACGAATCGTCAGGCTGGTAACACCTTCGTTACCGCCAATAACCGCCGCACCGGTAATGGTCGTTCCTTCAATCCAAACGGCGTCAGCACCGTCACCACCACTGAATATATCTGCCGCATTCACTCCGTCGGCAATGACATAATCAAGTCCTTCGGAAACAATTATATCATTATTCAGGTTGCCAATGGCCTTGATACCATTGAGTGAACCCTGCAGTTCCAGACCGGCATCTTCAAGATCCTGATCCTGACCCGGAATCGTAATATCAGCATTGACATCGCCCGATACCAGGATGTTGGTTAATGAAGCGTCACCAATGGTAATCGCGGCATCTACATCACTGGTGCGCTGCTCGCCGGCATCAAGAAAATCACCATCGTTATTGCCGTCGATGGCAATACCAATCAGGATATCTTCAAAGACCGCACCGCCACCTGTGATGGCTCCGGGAATAGTCAAAGCGCCTGTCAGGCTGCCGCCAATCGCAATCGCCGCCGCCTGGGCGCCATTATTGACCACAAATCCACCATCATCCGTCGCAGTCAGGTCTGTATCACCGGTCAGGGTGATCGGACCGCTGTCACCGGTAACCACTATATTAATATTGGCCGCTCCGGGATCTCCGATAGAGTCAACAATCAGAGAACCCAGTCTGGCAGTTTCATCCGACACACTGGTAGCCGTCGAATTCAAACCAGTCTTAGCGCCACCGCTGCGACCGGTACCCAGACGATCAATCGCCGTATTCGGATTCACGTTACCATCAATGGTTGTTAACATCGCATCATCAGTAACATTATCACCGTCATCGATACCCACAGAGATTGAATCAAGCTGGGTGGTCAAATAAACCAAACCAATATCTGTTTCAAATTCCAGCCAACTGCCACTGGTGGTTCCGGCTACTTCTACCACGGATACATCCGTGGACAAGCCATCCACACCCGCCAGCAGAATGTAGCTGATCATGGCATATTCGGTATCCAGGAACAGGTCCGCCGGGTCAATAGGATTGCCGCTGACTCCTGTGCCGCCCAACTGGAACTCATCCAGGGTGCCGTCACCGTCAATACCACGTATGGTCGCCGTTCCACTGGCGCCGCCTACACTGATATGATGATTAAAGGCATCCGCCGCAGCGCCGGTTGCATCGGCAAAGTTAAAGGTACTGCCGGCAATCAGAACAAGATCATCCGTCCCGTCATTGGGCGTATCAACCTGCTCGATATTAACACCGGTTAACACCAGCGTCGAGGACGTTGAGGCATAGCCCTGAAGGCTGTCACCAAAGAACTGGCCGCCACCGTCACTTCCCTGAATGATCAGGGTATTAACATCGCCAAAGCTAAGTGCAGCGGTACCGATATTACCGGTCAAAGCGCCTTCAATCGTTATATTACGTATATCCAGCCCATCGGCGGCCGGAGTAATCGCACTGACATTAAAGCTGCTGGTACCGGACGTGGTTACCTGCAGGT